>JAGQOZ010000140.1 GCA_020426955.1 Planctomycetales bacterium | reverse complement strand
CAGAACCAGCGTCTGATCGACCGCACGTCCTCGGAAAAATGCCGAAATCAATCCCACGCAGATCGAAATGAAACTGGTCAAGACTAAAGCCGGCAGGGTCAAAGAAACACTGGGTACCACCGACGATCGAATGATATCGCCTACCGTGCGGCCGGGTTGTCGCCAGCTTTCCGAATTCCAGTCTAACGTGGTCAAGAACCGCATGTACTGTACATACAGCGGTCTATCCAATCCCACCTTTTGCCGAGCGACCACCAGATCTTCTTGGGTGGCGTTCTTGCCCAAAAACATTACCGCCGGATCACGTACTCGCAAACAAACCATCACCAAAAAAATGATAGTCAAATAGATTGGAATGTTATAAATCAGTTTTCGAAAGATGTAGGCCCACATGCGATTTCCAATGGCGACGTGTTGGATTGACTAAAGCACGGCGAATTATTCTACATCCAAGTACTTGTACCAATTATTAAAGTCTTCCACGGGCTTGAAATTCTTAAGACGCGGGTTGATGAGATAGTGCCTGGTCCTTGCCAGGGAACCGATGTACGGCGCATCTTCAATCACCATGTCCCGCATTTTTTCGTAGATGGCGGTGCGTTCGGGCGAAGGTGCCATCACGCGAATCTGCTGATATAGCTTGTCGAATTCCGCATTCTTGTAGTTGAAGTGGTTCGAACCAGGAGCTTCGTTTGGCCCGTAAAACAAAGCCAAGTTGTTTTCCGCGTCCGGATAATCCGAATGCCACGCAAAGGCGAAGAGCGGCGCCTTTTTCTTGTTCACTTCTTCCATGAACGCTGGAAAGTCATCCAAAATAGGATTGATGTTGACGCCAATTTCCTTCAGTTGCCGCTGCGTCATTTCCGCCATTTCTTGGCCTTGCGCAGCTTTGGAAGAATAGTAATTGATTGTCGGCAACCCTTCTCCATTGGGATAACCGGCTTTGGCCAGCAAGTCTCTGGCTTTCTCCAGATCTGGACCTCGCCAATTGACCGGACCCTTGCCGTCAGCCGGATAGCCTTCCAGTCCAGGCGGAATCATGCCATCGTAAATGACACACACATTATTGTAGAACGCTCGATTCCGTTCTTGCCAATCAATGGCCAACGAGATCGCTCGACGCAAGTTCTTCTTCTCTTCGGTATAACCGCCCAGTAATTCATCTTCCATGTTGAAGCCGTAGAAAATGAAGTCCAGCAATGGAACGGCGTGCGCGGTGATACCTTCTTTCACAAAGTCCGGTCGGAGCTTTTTGGTTCGAGGATTGTAGGCTTCGTCAAAGTTTTCGTTGGGAACGGTGGTGAAGTCCAAGTTCTTGTTGCGAAACTGCAGCCACATCGGCTGTGACTGCGGATAAAACCCCACTTCCACGCGATCCACAATCGGCAATTTCGTGCCAGCGGCTTTGTCGAATCCAAACGTTTCGTCTTCCGGCATGTGCTCCGACGGATACGTGCAGGCGTGATAGGTGGGATTTCGTTCGAAGGCCATCGACTTGCCCGAAACCCATTCGACCATGCGGAACGGCCCGGTGCCGACGGGATGACGAGCGAACTGGGCTTGATGATGTTCCACCGCTTCTCTGGGAACCACAGCGGTTTGAAACATGGCCAGCGTCCACATAAACCGCTGCACTGGCTCTTTCAATGTGATTTCGAATTCGCGGTCGTTGATAATTTTCAGGCCGTCGACCGGCGCGTCATAGTCGAACGTCGCCGCCGCATTTTGTGCTTCCTTGTATTCGTCAAAGCCAACGATGGTGTTTTCCATGACCCACCAATTCTTGAGTGACACATCGCTGTCAGCCAAGCGCTTAAGCGAATAAATCACGTCAGCGGCAACCAGCTGACGTCCTTTGCCGTCAGGAAAGCATTCGTCATCCTGGAAGTAAACGTCTGGTTTGAGCGTGAAATGATATGTCAAACCGTCTTCCGACTGCGTCGGCATTTCAGACAAAAGCAACGGCTCTAATTCCAGTGGTCGCTTCAGATACTTGTACTGCAACAGCGTTTCATAAACTTGGACCACGCAGCGGTTGTCATACATGGTCGAACCGTCAGCCGGGTCCATGCTGCGACATTCGGAAATCAAGGGAACGCGTAAAACCTTGGGCTTGCCGCCATTCGAGCCCGAACCCGATCCTGATTCGGCATTCGGATTTCCTCCGCCGCAACCCACTAGCAACGCTAGCATGCAGCCCAGAAGAATTGCGGCAATAGAAGGTGTCAGATTTTTCATCAGGCGCATATCAAACTCCGTGTCGGTTTGCAATTGCTTTTGTCATCGAATGGCACGTCTTAAGCCGTCAAATGTAACAAGTTTTGCAGTCGAATTGGAAACGGTCACTGTACGCCGAGACGCAAATGACGTCGACCTCAATCAGTTGATCAAGAGGGGGGAGTTTCTGGTAACGCATGTTCGAGGCACCACAGAGATGCAAGCGGATTTTTTCGTATTGACGGCTTGATAGTGGATTTCGAACGCAATACCGAAGTATCGCCGCAACGAGTAGACGTTAACTGGCGAACTAGTGGGGGAAACTTGTTGTGTTCTAAAGCGGGATCTTTTGGCCACCAAACGTTCTCGCCGCATTGGGACGAAACGCTACTGAATCTTTCGGCCAGCTAGCAAAGACCTTTGACGATGGTATCGGGCGTTCAAGACCACGAGCGACGTTGCCGTTTTCCAATTTTCGGGCTCGCCAAAACTCGCCGGCAATCGACGCAAAGTTTAACGATGTCAACGAAGTATTTTGCCCACTTCCTTTTCACGTTGTCAGGCGGTCGAGTCCCATTGCGTGTTGTCAACTTTGGAGCGGATACCGGGCAATCGTCCTCGTCGGCCGAAACTGGGGCAAGTTTTCGTCGGGTAATTGGTAGTCTATATTTCCGGACCAAGGAAACATTCTATTTCCCCTCACTTACGTGTCGGGCTTCCGAAAAATCGCAACTTCAAAAAGAGCGTCAGCCCGGTGTGGAATCAGCTGCTACAGCGGCGGCCAAGCTTATTGATGGCACGCTGAACATGCAGACGCCAACAATAGAACTTGCTGCGTTGAAATGGCTAATGGCGAATGAGAATGATGGCAACGAGTGCAGCAGTGCGACGCGTCGGCGGTGGCGGCACGCGGCAATGTCCGCCAGTTGGATTGCACGCAAGCGATATCGTCTAGCGACAAGTGAAGCACGGTTGAAGTCGCTTCGTCGTTGCGTGGCAAAGGGAGCGAACCAGCGAAACCGCCACCCACACAAACGGCGAGCAGGGAAAGTGTGATGGCCAGGGCAAAGGGACGAAGCGAACTTCGCGTCGGTTCCAGGCGATCAACACGCTGGTCACTTGGCGTTGTCTGCGTCGAATGGACCGTGCTCCAATTCAATTGTGGGTTGCCCAAGTATACCGGCAAATTCGAACGGTCCTGTGTCAGGGCTTCATGAAAGAGTCCGACAGCGGGGCGAAGGGATTCAGCCAAGGTTCGACAAGAATGACAAGCAGCTAGGTGCTGATCCAAGCGGCCCGCATCGTCCCGGTTCAGCGAATCGCCTCGAGTCAACAAATCAAATGCTTTATCACAGTCGCAGGTGGTGATCATGATTTACTCCTGGCTTGGTTCACGATTGGCTGAAAGTCCGCAAGCTCATAACTGATTTTTTGCAATCCCGCTTTCACTCGGTTCTTAGCGGTGCCCAAACTGCATTGCATGGCGTCGGCAATTTCTTGGAACGTCAGATCTCCGAAAAAACGCAATCGCAAGGCATCTGCCTGTGTTGGTGGCAGTTGATCTAGCAGACGATTCAGCTGTACGCGGTATTCGTTTTGGATGGCTTGTTGTTCGGGGGATGGTTCGGCGCTGACGTGCTGGTTCGCCAGCACGTCTGCTTCGGTTCGATCAGACACCTGCTGACGCCGATATTGCCGTTTGCATTGATTCAGCAAAATGGTCCACAGCCACGTGCGAAAACTATAGCGAGAATCGTACGTGTGCAACGATTTGAACGCGCTGAGCAAGGCTTCTTGCGTGGCTTCTTCTGCCAGCGATTGGTTCCCGAGCCGCCCGTCTGCGAACCGAAACAACGCAGGGCCGTATCGTTCGGCCAAAACGCCAAACTGGTCAGTATCGCCATCCAATACTGCCAGAATGATTTCGCTTTCCGCCGAATGATCTCGCTGCGGCATGGTCCAAATTCAAATGAGGTTTGCCAAAACAATGCGTTTATTTGGTTATAGCGAGCCAACGACGGTTAGAGACAAGACAATTTGAGCGATCCGAATAATTTATTGTGAATTGCCGGAGTTGACGGACCTTCTGGTTGTGCGGGTTTCAGCGGTGACTGACCAAGATTTCTGAACTGTTGGGCAGCAAAATGCCTAGTTTCCGAATCCACCGTAACTAGCGTGGAAAGGAGTTACATCGTTGTCCTGCCCGAGGTGAAATGCATGAGCGGTTATTCCAAAAAAAATCTTCGTTGTGAATCGTTGGAATCGAAAGAGCTGTTGGCGGCGGACGTGGTTGCCCCAATTGAAATCCCTGCGTCGGTTGACGTGACGTTCCTGAGCGGGCATTTTACCGGAGCTAGTTCGACCGACTTGGTGGCGTTTGTGAATGGAGATTTTGTCGTATCGGATTCGCAATCGGATTCCTTTCGACAGCAATATTGGGCCGATTCGTGGGAAGTTTCCGGCGTAGAAGACACCTTAGTGGGTGACATTAACGGAGATGGGTATGACGACATTGTGGCTCGTCGAGTTCGTGACGGTGTTTGGTTTGCGGCCGTATCAGATGGCAGCAAATTCCATGTCACTCGCTGGGGACGCTGGTCCACCGAAGTAGACTGGCTGGACGTTTCCATGGCAGACGTGGACGGAGACGGTGCGGACGAAATTGTTGGTCGAACCAATCACGGCGAATGGTGGATGGCGCAAGGGGACGGATTTGTGTTTTCGAATGTTCGCTGGGGACGTTGGAACGCCACCGTGCCGTGGAGCGACGTCGATATTCTGGACGTGGACCAAGACGGCAAGGATGACATTGTGGGCCGCACCAGTGGTGACTGGTGGGCTACGCTTTCGAAAGATGGCACCACGGTAAATCAGAAATGGGGCCACTGGTCTGACGCCGTCGATTGGGACTACGTGGAAATGGGAGATATTGACGGTGACGGATTCAAAGATGACGTGATTGGCCGCATTGGCGCCGGTGCCGTCTGGGCCAGTGTCTCGGACGGGCAGGGCTTTTCGAATCATGCCTTTCCCGTAATTCCTGCCGACCAAGCGTACGTGGATCTCGCTTTAGGTGATATTGATGGCGATGGCGATGACGACTTGGTCGCTCGTAATCTTTCCACTGGCGAATGGTTGGCCATTGAAAGTGATGGCACTTCCGGTTCGCTGAAATCGATCGGTTCATGGGAAACACATGACTGGTTCAATGTGCAAGTAAATGACTTTGATGGCGACGGCGTAGACGACATTCTGGGCCAACGCATGGGCATCCTGTCGGTTAGTCAGATAGGAACCGACGGACTGCTCGCGTTCAAGAGTTGGAGTCGTTGGGTGGATTCGCTGACTCCTGCCGTGGTAGAAGCGTTGCCGCTGCACGACGATGTCGTTGACGATTCGTACACGCTTCCCAGCGATATTGAGACCATCTTCATTGGTGACAGCAATCGCGACGGAGTGTTTGATTCCAGCGATTTGATCACGATTTTTCAGCGAGGCAAATACGAACGAGGCTACGCGGCGACATTCGAAGAAGGTGACTGGAACCGAGACGGTGTGTTTGGGTCCGGTGACTTTGTCATTGCCTTCCAAGATGGGAACTACCAAAGCGAATAGCAATCGGCCGCAATTGCAATTCAACTCTGACGCCGTGCGTCGAACCAACCGGTTCGAACACGGCGTTCTTCGGTTTGGCACGTAAGAAACACCAAGTTCCGCTAATGAAGCTGCTTTCCGGTTGTCACTTTTTCTGCCAACAGTTTTCGTTGGTAGCGACCTTGGACAATATCAATTAGTACCATGATCACCAGCACAAAGTAGAACGTGCTCTTGCTCATCGCTTCCACCTTGTAGCTAAACAAGTGGATATGTGCCAAATGTCCGCCTTCTGATATCAGCAAAATGCCGACAATGAATAAGACAAACAGGCCTAAGACCTCATACATGCGGTTCTTCTTGAGGAATTCTGAAACCGTATCAGCCAGCACAATCATCAACACACCACTGATTACAATGGCGGTCGCCATGATGATCACACTATACATCGGATAGTGGCCGTCAGTGTCTTTGGGAGCGATCGCCATGGCGCTCAAAATGGAATCGAACGAAAAGACGAGATTCATCAAGATGATCCAGAACAGTGCCGCGCCGAATGATCTCTGCGCTCCTGCTCCGTGCCCGTGTGCTTCTTCCAATGACAGCATATGGAAGATTTCTTTGATCGCGGTGTACAAAATGAAAATGCCGCCGAATAACACAATCAGACTATGCCCATCAAACACGGCGCCAATGGGTACTGATTCAAATTCCAGTAGCGTGTACCCCTTCAAAAAAGAAATGGCTTGAATCACGACCAGCAGCAACACAATTCGCAACCCAATCGCCAGCCCGATGCCCAAGCGTCGCACCTGCTGTTGGTCACTTTCGGCAACTCGTTTTGATTCCAGCGAAATGTACAGCAGGTTATCAAACCCCAAAACCGCTTGCAGTAGCACCAACATGCAAAGCGTCATGAGGCTAGGTATCGAAAACAATTCGCTCATCTGATTTTCCTTCCTGTAAAGCAGCCCACAGACAAGCGATAAGCGTAGTTGCTTCGACGGAATGAATCCAGACGACACTCGCAGATTACGACGAACGGAAAGCTTGATGCGAATCAAACAGCGTGGCCGATGCTGAATTGCTTGGTCGTAAGAAAGCGGTTTGAACAGATTAGACCAACATATCGATGATCTGACCGGTCGCTTGACTAGAGGTCTTGATAACGGTGACGTTGACTTCGATGCCCAACTTGGCCAACTTCATGCGAATAGCGTCTTCAATCCGCTTGGAATCTGCCTCGGGATCCGCTGCAGGAGTTCGAGCAATACGCTCTGCGGCACTAGCCATTTCGGCCGTGTTTTGCTGGATTCCCAGGCTGGCAGATTGTACGGCTGACACACCGTTCATTGTAGTAACTCCCATAGGTTACCAATCCATTGGAAACGTAGCTTATTATTTGAGGCGAGGCAAATTGAATTTGAATACCGCAATGAATAAGCGAATTTCGCACCGAATTACGTGCCTAGTAGTCCACTCGAACCGGTTTCATTTCGCGGTTTCAAGCGATTCAGAATCGGCGAATCGGCCGCGCTGTTGATCGGAATGATTGGCGTTTCCGCTGGTTCGCTTTGAATTGAAACGAACGGAGAACGACATTTGCAAATGTAGTGCGGTTAATGCACGAATAATTGTGTGGCGAAAGTCGATTCGATTGGTTTTGAAATTCAGACGTTCAAATTCTAATCGACTTCGCGTTCGTTCGTACCGGATTTCGGTTCGGAATTCGTTGATCCAGATTCGCGGGCACTATCTTCGGGACGAAATTCGTTTTTCGGCCCATCGAAATGAACGTCACCAGGCGGAGGTCCGTCGGGACGGAAGTCGGGCGGAGGTCCATTGGGGCGGTCGTTAAAACCGTCCGGCGGACCGGGCCGTCCACCTCGAGGCCCACCAGCACCGCCGCGTCGACCTTCTCCGCCACGTCTGCCGTCATCGCGTCGGCCGTCTGGGTCACGTCGCCGGTCGCCGTTTTCTTCGCCGCGGAAGTCAAATGGTGGTCCGAAACGTCGCCCCGTTCGACCGCCTCGGCCTCGATCAAAGCCCATCGACTGAAAATAGCGACGACGCAATTCGTATTGCATGCGTTCGGCCGGCAGTCGTTCCAGCATTTCGCGATCTTCTTGAGGTAATTCGGCAAAGAACTTTTCCAAATCTTCTGGCGCGAATTCGGGCGGCGGACGACGCATAAACATGGCCGCTCGAACCAAGTCTTCTACGCGTTCGGTTCGCTGCTGCAAATCGGCTTCACTATTCAATCTGTCTTTCACATTGGCCGGTAACGAATCGACAAAGCGATCCAATTCTTCTTCCGTCGGTTTCAGCGACATCAATAATTGTCCACCTCGACCAGCATTGCTCATCAATAAGAAACGTCGACGAGTTGTTTCATCGGAAATCTGTTCTAACGCTTGGCGCCGATCCGCCGGTAGACCGGACATTAATTCGGTTTCTCGAACTTTCACTAGTGAATCAATCCACTTGCCCACGTCTTCCATGCGAATTTCCTGACCGAAACTTCGCCGAAAATTCTGGTCCGCCGCATCTTGTTTGATTCGCTTGATTTCGGCCAGCCGTTCCGCCGCAGGCATCTGCAACAATTCCGCTCGTTTACTAGCACTCAGCGTTTTCAGCCATTCGTGATAACGCTGCAGCACGCCCACCAAGCGTTCTGAATCTTCATGTTCAGAAATCTGCGAATGCAGCTCCCGCAAATGGTCTTGTTCGGCGGGATCAAGTTCTTGAAACCGATCCCATTTGTTTTGCAGGTCTCGCTTTTCTTCGGCTGAAAGATTGGCAATCTTTTCGGCTCGAACTGATTCATCATCGGCCACCGCGTTGGACAACATGCCCCAGCACGCCAGCAGTAAAACGCCTAGCGGAAGTAAATTCAGACGCTTGTTCGAACCGGCGGTATTGGAATTTTGGGAAACTGCGGCTCGCACGCTCATTGATCTACCTCGTCCGAAAATAGTCCTTCTTGGTCCAAGCTCAATAGGAAATCAATGTCATCAATGGTGCGGTACATGTCGACGTTTTCAATGACCGGTAGGTCTTCCACCAGTTGGCGATCATGGCGTCCCAGCCACGACCGGAATCCCCAGAAACTGCCGGCACAGACCATCAAGGCGACGGACCAGCCGAGCCATTGCCGCCGAGTCCGTTTGCGCTGAAACGCCGTGGTGGCTGCTATCAAATCGTTGGATGCTTTGACGGCGACCATTTCGACGGTGGTTTTGGTGAACGATTCCGTCGCCACTTCTCGAGGCAAGTCATCCAATAGATCCCAAGACCGTTGCAGTTGTTGCAGCTGGTTTTGGAACTGCGCATCGGACATCAGACGGTCTTCCAGTTGCCGCACTTGATCGGCATCTAGTTCGCCATCCAAATAGGCAACCAGTTGTTCCAGGTCGGCGTCTTGGTTTTTGGGGATCTTGTCGTTCATGACCGATTCTTTCGTGCCCGAAATTCTTTTCGTATCCGAAAACTACTCCACACTGTCTGCCGGTAACGTGCCGTCTTGGATGTAAGGCTCCAACACTTGACGTAAATTCGTTCTGGCTCGCGAAAGCAACGATTTGATGGCTGGCACGGTCAAGTCCATGGTTTCGGCGATATCGATGTAGCTCATGCCTTCAAACTTGGACAATAGCACTGCCATGCGTTGGCGTTCGTTCAGGGACTCCATGGCCAGCTTCACCATTTCCGCTCGTTCCACTTTGTCCAACTGCCTAGTGGGCATGGCACCGCTGGCCGCTTCAGCCATATGTTCCAATGGATTGGCGGCTACGGCGCCGGAATCTCCAATCACGTTGACTTCTTTTCGACGCGAACGGCTGCGTCTGGCATTGCTGGCCACATTGTTGGCAATCGTAAACAACCACGTGGCAAACTTGGCCGTTGGTTCGTAATTCTTTCTGGCTCGGTAAACTCGCAAAAAAACGTCCTGGGCTAAATCTTCCGCTTGCTGCTGGCTGCCGACCAGATTTCTCAGCACATGCAGCAGACGGTTTTGGTAGCGTCTTACCAATTCTTCAAACGCAGCGGCATCGTCGTTCCGAACACGCATCATCAGCCGCGCGTCCGGATCGAGCGAATCGAGGTTCAGTCGAGGTGATTCGGTGGTGACCAATTCCTTAGCCTCTTTTGGGTTCAAAACGTTCGTGGCGAAGTGAGACGATTGACGCAAGTTTAAGCGAGTTAACTACTTTCGCCAATTGCCTGGATTGTCAATCACTATCCGCTACGTGCCTATATTGAACACTCGAATGGAGGTCAAGTTTCTGCGAAAAATGGATTTCGGCGACAGGTTTCTGCATTTCCGCGCGGCAATGTCCCTGCGACGATTGCAGGAATTATGGTATTATCGTTCGCCAAGTTTTTCGCTCATTCCAACCAATCCAAAAGGACGGTAAAACCTGTCATCATGAAGACTTCTTCCAAGCGATTTAATGTGTTTGGCGTCGGAAACGCCATGGTTGATATCTTGGCGTTAGTGCCGGACGAATTCATTCAAGACGAGTCGTTGGATAAAGGCGGCATGCGATTGGTGGACGCGGCAACGCAGGCGTCGCTTATGGAAAAGCTGACCGACACGCCTTTGAAAATGCGGTCGGGTGGTTCTGCGGCCAACACCATTTTGGCCATCGCACAGAGCGGAGGCGCGGCAATTTACACGGGCAAGGTCAGCGATGACGAAAACGGCAAGTTTTACCGACAGGATATGATCGAAGCCAATGTTGGCTTTGAAGTCGCACCGGCACACGTCTATGTTCCCACCGGCACCTGCTTGGTCTTGACCACGCCAGATGCCGAACGAACCATGTGTACACACCTGGGCGTCTCCACGTCTCTGGCTGAAACCGATATTCACGTCGACCATTTGGCCGATTCGGACATGGTCTATGTCGAAGGTTATCTATGGGACGTCGAATCGCCTCGACAAGCTTCGGTTCGCACCATGGAAGAAGCCAAGCGAGCGGGTGTGAGAATCAGTTATACGTTTTCCGATCCCTTCTTGGTTAACCGATTCACGGATGACTTCCGCAATATTACTCGAGAATACTGTGACGTGATTTTCTGCAACGCGGAAGAAATCCAGCATTTTATCGGCGACGAATCGTTGGAAGGTGCCTGCCGCGCCTTGGGTGAAATGGTGGAACTGGCGTTTGTCACCAATGGCGCCGACGGATGTTTTGTCGTGCGACGCGGCGAAATGACGCATGTCCCGGGTTTTTCCGTCAAAGCGATTGATACCGTGGGCGCCGGCGACGCCTTTGCCGGTGGCGTGCTGTACGGTTTGACCAACGGACTGGATGACATCCAAGCTGCCAAGTGGGGCAACTTCTTGGCTTCACGAATTGTCACCATCCAAGGTGCTCGGCTGGACGGCGATTTTCACGGCAAGCTGGCCGAAGTGATCGGATAGTCCTTGGCGTCCAGCCAATGGGAGATGTGTCCAATGGGAGCTCGAGGCTCCTGCCGAGCAAATAGAATAAGAACCCCCCGAAAGAAACTCAGCAGGAGCTTCGTTCTCCCAGATTTGTCGTTCTCCCAGATTTGTCGTTCTCCCAGATTTGTCGTTCGGGACGGTTGATGTGGGAACGCACGTGGCTGCAAGTTGCACTGTTTTAGAAAAGTAAAGAACGTGGCCAGAATTAGAACGTTTGTCGCGATTGCGATTCCGAACGATGTTCGGGATCGAACAGTGCGGTTGATTGACAAGTTGTCGGCCACCACCGATTCGGTTCGCTGGGTCGATCCTGAAAACCTGCACGTCACGGTCAAGTTTCTGGGTGATGTGGATGACACCGAAATCTATCAAGTCTGCCGCAGCGTGGCCGATGCTACGGCTCAG
>JAGQOZ010000013.1 GCA_020426955.1 Planctomycetales bacterium | reverse complement strand
AACCTGTTGTGACAAATAAATGTCAGCCAATTGTTGCCACCTTCGTTTACGTTCGTCAGAAGATAGTGAACCTTGCACCATTTCCGGCAAGATTTTCATGCGCAGATTCTTAATTCGCGGAACGACCGAGCCTTCCTGCGGCGAGTTGAGCCATTCTTGTTCAATCGGATGAAGCAAGCGATTGATCAAACCGTTTAGTCGTTCGGTCAGCTTACCCTGTTGCGGCGAACCAAAGTACTCCAGCTCTTTCAAGGACAACAATGCCAGGCCAATCGATTGAATGCGAAACAGCAACGGCTGATCCGTTCTGGGCCGCCAAGAAAGGCGATGTTCAATTTCTGACAAGACCGGGTCTAAGGCTTTTTCCAAGTCGCCTTGAAACAAGTATTTGATGGCCACCGGATGAATCACAATTTTTCCGTCGTCTCGTTTCGCACGTTTTTTAGCCGCCGTTCTGGCGATAAACGAAACGCCGTCCAACAAGGCACTCAAGCGGTCATTGGTCCGAGTGACCGCGCCTTCGGGAAACAGGATCAACGGCCGTTGCGCTTCGCTCAAGACTTCCGTAGCGGTATCAATCGCTTTGCGGTCGATGCCTTCGCGGTAGATGCTAAAACCGCCCATCTTCCGAATGGCCCAAGCGGTGAAGCGATCTTGATGAAACAGATGCCAACTGGCCATGGCAAACACATGTGTCTTGACTTCTCGAGCCAACCAGCCCATGGCAATCGGGTCAGCTGGGCGGCAGTGGTTGGGCGTCAACATGATGCCGTGCCCCGCCTCTAAAGACGCGACAAGTCGTTCTTGATGACGACATTCGTACGAGACAATGCCGTTTTTCTTCAAATAGATATCGATCAAGCGAAATCGCTGAATGAAGCTCGGCCACCAATTCCCGGCATGCGGCGGAATGAATTGGTATGGCTTTTCGATAATGATCTTCTGCATCGCTCGAATATCCCTTTCGGCCCAATTTTATCCGCGGTCAACAGAGTCGCCCGAACCGTAAGTGTGGCACTAACACCCGGCGCCACCATCCACTCGCTGACGCTTCGGGCTAGGAAATTCCGCCGGAAAACGCGAACGCTCAACTTCTAAAACTGACGCGTCGGGCAAGGATTTTGGAACTCCACTCTTGGAAGGCCACTTAATCCTGATACCCGTGCGGATGGGATTGGTGCCATTTCCACGCGGTAGCCACAATCGATTGGATGTCCATGTATTGTGGTTGCCAGTCGAGTGTCTTCTTGGCGAGTGAAGAGTCCGCGACCAATTCTGGCGGATCGCCGGGACGTCGCTGGCCCAACTGTTCTGGAATGGCGTGGCCCGTCACGGTTCGGCACGCATCAATGATTTCGCGAACACTGGTCCCTTTACCCGTTCCTAAATTCATTTTCAGTTCTGTGCCGGGCTGCAGCATCTCTAATGCTTTGACGTGGGCCGAACCAAGATCATCTACGTGGATATAATCGCGAATGCATGTTCCGTCCGGAGTGGGATAATCATTACCGAACACCGTAATGTGGTCTCGTTGGCCCAACGCAACTTGCAATACTAAGGGAATGAGATGCGTTTCCGGCGAATGATCTTCGCCAATTTCACCACTGGGCGAAGCACCGGCCGCGTTGAAATATCGTAGAGCGGCGTAGCCCCAGTCGTACGCGCGAGCGTAATCGGCCAGCGCTTTTTCGACCACTAGTTTGCTGAATCCATACGGATTGATGGGATCTTGCTTTTCTGATTCGCAAATCGGAATCTGTTCCGGCACACCGTACGTGGCCGTGGTGCTGGAGAAGACCATCTTCTTGACGCCCGCGTTTTGCATCGCTTCCATCAAGCACAACGTTCCCATCACGTTGTTGCGGTAGTACTTCTTGGGATCCGTCACCGATTCGCCAACGTAGGCAAACGCAGCAAAGTGCATGACCGCTTCAATCTGCTTTTCCGCTAAAACCGCTTCTACTTTGGCGTGGTCGTCGATTTCGCCTTCAATCAATCGGCCCGGCAAGGCGGCTCCACGATGACCGTACACCAAACTGTCGTAGATCCACACATCATGCCCTGCGGCTCTTAGAATCCGTGCCGCATGAGAACCGATGTAACCGGCGCCACCTGTAACGAGTACTCGCATAATCCGAACCACCTGTGATCTAGTTTTCTGAGTAATTGCTGGAAGTGTCTTCGATAATTTAGCCCGATAACAATAGACGGGAATCGGAATTATAGAAAATGCGGTCATGTTCGGACATTTGAATTCTCATGCCACCACGAAGAAAACTCGTTCACCAAGATCACGTCCCACAGTCGGTAAAGACGGCGTGGCGAAATGCGTTTATCGACTACCTTCGCTTGGAATGCCACGTTGCGGAAAATACCGTTGCAGCGTACGGACGAGACTTGCTGCGGTTCGAAGAATGGCTGCAAGGCAAGCCACCGAAGTCGCTAACCGTACAAGACCTTTCCGACTACGCCGCCTGGTTGCACCGTCAGAAATTGGCGCCCAGCTCGATTGCTCGGAATCTGGTCTCCGTCAAATTGTTCTTTCGCTATTTACAACTGGAAGGCGTGTTAAAGGACAATGTGGTGGAGCTGTTGGGAACGCCCAAAATGTGGGAACGCGTTCCTTCGGTATTAACGCCGCAGGTAGTGGAAACGTTTTTGCAAGCGCCGCGAAAATACGATCGCTACTGGCGACGTGATCGAGCAATGTTGGAACTGCTGTACGCGACAGGATGCCGCGCGTCCGAGATTTCGAATCTACGCATGATCGATCTACATCTGGACGAAGCCTACATCAAATGCCACGGCAAAGGAGACAAGCAACGCATCGTGCCGCTAGGGCAAGCTTGCATCCAAGCGCTACGAATCTACATCCAAGAAGAACGACCCAAACTGGCTGAATCCAATCCGCCCGACCCCAAGTGGGTGCTGCTTTCGCGCCGAGGTAGACGGTTGCGTCGCGAAGCCATTTGGGAGCTGGTCAAGAAATACGCACTGCGATCCGGAATTCCCACCAACGTTAGTCCGCACACATTGCGTCACAGCTTTGCCACACATTTGCTGGCCGGCGGTGCCGATCTGCGTCAAGTTCAAGAACTGTTAGGCCACGCCAACATCAGTACCACGCAGATCTACACGCACGTCGATTCCGCTCGATTAAAACGCATTCACCAACAGTATCATCCTCGATCTTGACCGAACAAGGCGTTCCTTTTTTCGGGGCGAAAATTCCGCCAAGCGAAACCCCAGCATGATCTACTACAACAAGAGAGACTTGTTCGATCGAGCGAATAATGGCAGCTAGACTATGCCCTATCAGATGATTCTTGTACAATTGGGACTCGTCAATGAACGGGTAAACACGTATGAGCTTTCTTTCGAAAATTGAAGTTATCGAGTGTCGGAACATCAAGGAACTCAGCATTCCGATCTCCAGCGAACAACGCAAGCACTTGTTGATCACCGGAAAAAACGGTTCAGGCAAGACTTCCTTATTGCTTGATCTCAAGAAGTTTCTAAATGGTGTCTTTAACGACCAACTGAAGAAACTTAGGCATCAACAAGCGTCACTTCAAGAAGCACGTCAAATCGCTATCAATCAAGTCGCGAACGGTACATCGCAAAGCAATTTCGAGTCCCAGATCACCAATTGGATCAAACAACATTTCGGTGGTTGTAATCTGATTTTTCATGATGAAGACAAGCTGATCGAACAAGTCAAAGCTGGCACATTCATTCTGGCGTTCTTCCCTGCAAAACGAAACACGACGGTTGCCGTCCCGACAGGCATTCAGAAAATCAATCTTCCGGAGAGAGTTCCGACGAATGCAACAGTTGGCGATCGATTTCTTCAATACATCGTCAACCTCAAAGCAGACCGTTCATTCGCCAAGGATGACGGGAAAATCGATGAAGTACAACGAATTGACAAATGGTTTCATGAATTCACTGAGCAATTGCGCGACATCTTCGATGCGCCGGATCTAATACTAGCCTTCGATCGTCAAAACTACACTTTTGAAATCACCATTCCTGGCCAAGAACCATTTGGACTCAACGTCCTATCAGATGGCTATTCGGCTATTCTGAGCATCGTTGTGGAGTTGCTAATGAGAATGGAACCTCACCGCAAGGGTCGCCGAGCCCTTAAGTTGTATGACCTGGAAGGCATTGTCTTGGTCGACGAAATTGAAACTCATCTTCATGTTGACCTGCAGAAAAAAATTCTTCCCTTCTTGACCAACGTCTTTCCGAATCTTCAGTTTGTTGTCTCGACCCATTCACCATTCGTGCTTTCGTCATTGAGCAACGCCACTATCTGCGATTTGGAGAATCGTTTCATCACGGAAGACCTGAGCGGTTATTCCTATGACGCTTTGATCGAAAGCTATTTTGACTCGGACAAGTATTCCGATGAACTCAAGGCCAAACTGGTTGAGTACGAACGACTTAGCAGCTCGAACCAGCTTAGCCGTGACCAATCAAAGAAGCTATTCGAACTAGAAACCTATTTCGACGCCATCCCCAAACAATTTGGCCCTGAATTGGCCGTTAAGCTCCAACAAATCAAGCTTGATCGACTGAATAAATGATCTATTTCTCCAAATCTCAACCTGCGCCAGAGTGCTTGGCAACAGAAAAGGACAAGGCATCAGGCGATTACAAATGTGGCGACGTGCTTCCGAGACTTGCAGAAGATTTCAAGAACAAGTGCTACATCTGTGAATTTAAAGACCCGCCATCCATCAACGTGGAACATTTCGTACCTCACCAAGGCAACTCGGACTTGAAGTTTTCGTGGGACAACCTTTTTTGGGCATGCAGCCATTGCAACAACACCAAGCTCGCGAAGTTTGGAAATCTTCTTAACTGCACAAACAAGGATGACCATGTCGAACTTCGGATTAAACAAAAGTGCAATCCGTTTCCGCACGAAACGGTCGTCTTGGAAGCCCTTGATCAGGATCCTCGCACCATTGAAACTCGCAATCTGCTGAACGACGTTTACAATGGCACGACAAAACTCAAGACCATGGAAGCTGCCAACATAAGAAACGCGTTGGTACACGAACTTCACGAGTTTCAGCAACTGTTGATTTTTTTCGCGGGAATCAAGCCATTCAAGAATCACGACTTCCTTCTCGAACAGATCAAGGGCCATCTCTCTCAAGACTCAGCGTTTACCGCAATTAAGCGTTGGACAGTCCGAGACAATCCCACTCTATTTCGGCAACTGGGGCATCTGCTACCAGAAGACAACTAGCCTAGATTCGTACTTTTTCCACTTGCAGCGTACCTTTGCTACCGCCAAAACGAAAGTATCGCCATGCCTATCGAAACACACCTGAACGCCATGTCGCTGCCCTTCGAATGGAACCGTCGCCGCTTTGTTTCGTTTATGGCGGGAACCACTTTAGGAGCGACCTGTCGAACCATGCTGGGACAAGAAGATTCGCCAAAGCCACCGTTTATTCAATCGCAGTCGTTGAAATCCAGAAATCAAAATCGCTCGACCGTTGTCGCGCAGCACGGTATGGTCTGCGCCAGTCAGCCGTTGGCGGCGATGGTTGGCATTGACATTTTGAAAAAAGGAGGCAGCTGCATTGACGCGGCGATTGCCACCAACGCTATGCTGGGATTGACCGAACCGGCCAGCAACGGGATTGGTGGAGATCTGTTTGCCATTGTGTGGTCCGAACAGGATCAAAAGTTGTTTGGTTTAAACGCCAGCGGTCGATCTCCTTATGCTTGGAATCTGGAAGAAGCGAAAAAACGAGGACTGGATCGGATTCCTCGCAACAGTCCGCTCAGCTGGACCGTTCCCGGTTGCGTCAGTGGCTGGGGCCAATTGCACGCCAAATTCGGCAAGCTCGCGTGGGCAGACCTCTTGTCGCCCGCCATTGAATACGCCGCGAACGGATTTCCACTTTCGCCCATCATCGCCGGGCATTTTCAATTCGATCCTAACGAATCGCCGACACTCACGGCTCTGTATCACCCAGAGGGCAAACCGCCGCAATACGGACAGATTTTTCGCAATTCGTTACTCGCGAACACTTATCGCGAAATCGCTCGCGGCGGCTGGAAAGCTTTTTATGAAGGTAAGACGGCCAACCTGATTGTGGCCAAGTCCCACGAGCTTGGCGGACTGATGCAAAAGAAAGATCTGGCAGACCACACAGCCGATTGGGTTGAACCGGTGAGCAGTTCCTATCGAGGTTGGGACGTGTGGGAAATTCCGCCGAACGGACAAGGTATCTGCGCGCTGCAAATTCTAAATCTGCTGGAGAACTTTGAAATCGCCACGCTACAGCCGAATTCGGCCGAACACTTGCACTTGTTCGCCGAAGCCAAGAAGCTGGCGTTTGAAGATCGTGCTCGTTATTATGCCGATCCTCGCTTCGCCGACGTGCCGGTCGAATGGTTGATTTCCAAAGAGTACGCCCGGCGTCGCGCAAAACTGATTTCGCCAGAAAAAGCCAATTCCAACATTCAGCCCGGCGATCCCAAGCTTGACGATGATACCGTCTATCTGACGGCCGCCGATGCGCAGGGCAACATGGTGTCTTTCATTCAAAGTGTTTACAACGGCTTTGGCTCCATGATCTGTCCGGACGAAGTGGGCTTTCACATGCAGAACCGAGGTCAGGCGTTTTCTTTAGATCCCAACCATCGCAACAAACTAGAGCCGCACAAACGACCGTTCCACACCATCATTCCCGCATTTCTGACCAAGGACGGAGCGCCTGTCATGTCGTTTGGCGTCATGGGCGGAGACTTCCAGCCGCAAGGACACGCTCAAGTCATCATGAACATGATTGACTTTCACATGTCACCGCAACAAGCCGGCGAACAAGCTCGTTTAGCTCACGATGGTAGTTCCCGTCCCTGGGGCGATACGCTGGAAAATGGCGGTGAATTGGTGTTCGAATCGGGAATATCAGATTCCGTGCGAGCTCGTTTGGCCGAACTTGGACATCGTATTCGACCAGGCATCTCGGCGCATGGAGGTTATCAAGCGATTTGGCGCGAAGACAATCCGCTGCGTTACTTTGGCGGTTCGGATCCGCGCAAAGACGGCGCGGCACTGGGCTTTTGATGCACTGCCAGGCTATTCGTACAATCAGGTTTAGCTAAGCACACCCACGTCGCAGCAAACGATCGGATCTCTTTTTCGAAATCAGGAGGCACGAAACATGGCAACAGTCACAAAACCCAAATTGGCAAAACCAGAAGTCCGTCAAACACTTTGTTTTATCGGCGGCGAATGGGTACCGTCCCAAAGTGGCAAGACGTTTGCCACTATCAACCCGGCGACGGAAGAACCGATCGCGCAAGTGGCCGAAGGGGACGCCGCTGACATTGACGCAGCCGCCCAGGCCGCTCGAAATGCCCTAGAACAAGGCGAATGGGCCAAAATGGATGCTCGCGACCGAGGTAAATTGATGCACAAGTTGTGCGATCTGTTGGAAGCGGAAGCCGAGGAATTGGCGGCACTGGAATCGCTGGACAACGGCAAACCGGTAGCGGACGCCCAAGCAGCCGATGTGCCGCTGACAATTGATTGTCTTCGATATTACGCCGGTTTTGCCGACAAGATTCAGGGCGACACCATTCCGGTTCGCGGCAACTACTTCACGTACACTCGGAAAGAACCTGTAGGCGTTGCCGGACAAATCATTCCGTGGAATTTTCCGATGCTGATGGTCGCTTGGAAATGGGGCCCCGCGCTGGCCGCCGGTTGCACCATTGTCATGAAACCAGCCGAACAAACTCCGCTGACTTGCCTGCGGATGGCTCGTTTGGCTCAGAAGGCTGGCATTCCCGACGGCGTAATTAACGTCGTCCCGGGCTACGGACCAACGGCCGGCGCCAGCTTGGTCAGACATCCCGGTGTAGACAAGATTGCATTTACGGGTGAACATCTAACGGCACAGACCATCATGAAAGATGCTTCACAAACGTTGAAGCGATTAACATTCGAACTCGGCGGCAAGAGCCCCAATATCATCTTTGACGATGCTGATTTGGACGCCGCCATTCAAGGAGCTCACTTCGGTCTGTACTTCAATCAGGGTCAATGTTGTTGTGCGGGTAGCCGAGTGTTCGTGCAGGAATCTATTTACGATCAATTCGTAGAACGGATTTGTGAACTGAACCGGCACAGAAAGCTAGGCAACCCGCTAGATCCACAAACGCAACAAGGCCCGCAAGTCGATCAGAATCAGTTCGACAAGATCATGAAGTACATTGATTTGGGCAAGAGCGAAGGAGCGGCGTGCTTGAGCGGCGGCGAACGGTTTGGAGATCGAGGCTATTTTGTGAAGCCCACCGTTTTTGCGAATGTGACGGACCAAATGGCGATTGCCAAAGACGAAATCTTTGGCCCCGTGATGTCCGTCCTGAAATTCAAGGATATGCAAGAAGTCATTCAACGAGGCAACAATACGTTTTATGGCTTGGCAGCGGCCGTCTGGACCAAAGACATTGCCAAGGCGCATCAAATGGCGGCAGCTTTGAAGGCCGGTACGGTGTGGGTCAATTGCTACGACGTCTTTGACGCAGCCGCTCCGTTTGGCGGATTCAAAATGTCCGGCATGGGCCGCGAATTGGGCGAAAAAGGTCTGGACGCGTATCTGGAAACCAAGACAGTCACCGTGGCGCTGTAGGTTGTCGACGTTACGAAGTCAGTCTCGGCGCGAAGAAAGAAAACGTACCGATTAGCTGCCGAATTTAAGGTTCTTCTGCAAATTTGCGGACGGCAGCTTGATGGTAACGCAGCGATGCGGGCGAATCGCCTTGCTGCTGAAGTTGTTTCAGCCGCAGTTGAGCGGCGTGGTGCAACCAGCGTATCGCATCAGGTGAAACTCGAACTTGATTGTCGAATTCCACGTAGAACGGGCCACTCATTGCCAAGTGCGGCGTGTCGGCGTTCTCGGTTTGCGCCATCAGCAGACACCAACCACTTTCCGTAAATTCAATCGGCGGTAAACGGCCGCCCGCTTTGGCCCAATCGTCCAAACGGACTTCGGCCACGTTCTGTCCGTTCTTGATGACTTGCAGGTAAGAGATTTTTTCGCGAGTGGCCAAATTCGCACTCAACTCTAACGTCACCGTTTCGCCTTGATAGCCCGGAAATACTGTGCCAGGCAATTGGTCATTCGCCTTTACGGTCAAAATCGGACCGTTGGTAATGAAACAGCGACCTAGCAACAATTGCGACCACCAACGGTCCGCCGTGAATTCTTCGCCACAGTAAACGTAAACTCGGTTGTAGCCCAAAGGATTGCCGCTGATTCCAGCTCCGCTGCCAGCCACGGGCGGAATTCGACAACCTGCTTCCAGGATTTTGAAATAGGTTTCTCGCGCGGCCAACAGGTCATCCACGTGCCAATTCGCTTGGTGAGTAAAAGATTGGTCCAGCACCGGAAACATCTTTAATTGGCCACTGGCCAGCCACACGGGTAGATCGGGATGCGTATGGGATCGATCGTCTGCGGCGGCACGATTTGCAGCGAAAGATCGCCCCAAATAGACGATTGGTTTTGCATCTGGATGAGAACGATAGATTCGCTTCAAATGCTCGAAGACGCTATCCGGACCAACCTTGCCTTCCAGCGCCGCTGTGGTTCGCAATAATCGGATTTGCTGCCTACGGCCAACGGAAATATTGACCGCTTGGGACGAAAAGAATCTTTGTTTGGCCACGGCTTGCGAGTCACTCGTGTCAGCCTTTTGATTTTCCTTCGCCGTTGTGACAGCAAAATGCAGATCTTCCGCCAGCATCCAACGGCCTATGTCTTCATCTGCGAGATAACTGTCCAGATCGCCCGAATACCAACCGTCATGACTCAAATGAGCGAACCGTTCCATGGTGACTTGCTGGTTGTCTTCAGCCGCTTTCTGGATTGAAAAATTTCCGGTGCGAATCTTGTACTCGGGGCCGCGTTCCATACGAAAAGTATATTCGCCTGGTTTGAGCCGAAAGATATGCGCGCCATCTATGGTGAAGAAGCCATCTTGGTTCAGCGTTTCGGCAACGGTAACCGGTTGCTGACGCCGGTCAAAGACATGCATCCGTACAGCGATTGGTTCGTTGGAATCCTGATCAACCACTCGCAACTCAAACTGCGGATCGGCGGCCATGGCGAGCCGCAATGCGTCAACAAGTACTACGCAAATGATCAGCAGAACGAAACGCACGATTCGCTTACGCTTCCGCTATTTTGACGCAGTTTCGCCCTGAATCCTTGGCGGCATACAACAACTTGTCGGCTTCTTCCATCAAGGTGGTGATGTCCATGCCTTTGTTGAGTTTGGCGGTGCGAACGGCACCCAAACTGACGGTCACCTTCAATTCTTGGCCTTTGTATTCGATCTTCAGGCTCTCCACCGCTCGGCGAATTCGTTCGGTGGCTATTGAAAGATTTCGGAACGAAATATTGGTCAACAGTGCGGCAAATTCTTCTCCGCCAATTCGTCCGACAAAATCAGTTTGGCGAACGGTCTTGGCCAAGCATTTGGCAACTTGCTTTAACGCTTCATCACCCGCCAGATGTCCGTACGTGTCATTCAATTTTTTGAAGTGGTCCACATCGATCAGCGCCACCGCGATTTCTCGAGAAATACCCGTGCGGCAACTTGCGTCGATAATCGCTTGCACTCGACGATCAAATTCACGTCGATTCGGAATTCCTGTCAAAGCGTCGGTTTGAGCCGCTTCTTGCCAACGCTGCTTTTCGCCTTCCAGTTCAGACTTTGCGCGTTTGGAAGATTCGAGGTCCAGATTGGTTTCCAAACTTATTTCGACAATCTGATTTCTAGCTTCGTTGACAATGTCCTGATAAGACCGAACATCTCGTTGGTCCACATTCAACAACTCCGCCAACGTTTTGACTTCATCTTGCAGTGACACAATGAAGTCGGCGATTTCACCGTGGGATAGACCAAACAGGTCATAGGCAATATCAAAGACGTCCACCGTTTTGCCACTGTCGCTGTATTCACACAAGAGCGCACTGATACGGTCAGCCACCAGCACGATTTTTGCCAATATATCGGTATCGTGATGGTCACGAGACGCGGACCAATTGGCCACGCCATTCACCAGGCTATCCGGTAGCTCCCAACTATGCAGCAGCTCGCGCGCCACATCGTTGTGACAACATCCCAAGATGGCCGATTCTTGCTCGGCTTCTGGAATTGAGCCGCGTGTCGCCACTAAGACGTCGCCATATTCACTGGGAATCGCATTGGCCATGGCCAATTGCCCAATTCGGCTGACCAATCCGCAAAAGAAAGCCTCTTCCTGATCACCTTGATTTGTGTAGCGAGCGAAATTGCGTCCGGCGACGGCAGTACAGATACTGCGTTCCCAATAGGTTTGGTAATCGAAATCCGTCAAACGGCGCTTGCTGTGCATGGATTCCGCCAGCGAAAAGCTGAGCGACATGATCTTGAGCGCTTTCAGCCCCAAAACCGTACAAGCACGCGGTACCGTCGTTATTTTGTGACCTCGGCTGTAGCGAGCCGAATTGGCCAAATGCAAAAGCTTGGCCGATAGCGCGGGCTCAAGCGAAACAACTTCCGCCAAATCCGTTACTCGCACCTCTTCATTGCGGCACAACTTGACAACCTGCAAGGCGACGGCAGGCAGGCTGGGCAAGTGTTTCGATCGCAGTATTTCGGCCAGTAACGGTGAAGGTTCGGTCACCGTTGATTCAGGCGACTCGGTCGTATGGGAAGTGCTGGTCGTCATCTAAATGAGCCTTTGGAAACGTGGTTTGACAAGAAACCATGGTCTAAAGAAAGCGAGAATGTCGCGAAAAAGAACCTAGCTAAAGCGGGTTTCCCCAGGCCAGATCGAGCCGATTCACGATAATTCGCACAATCCAACTCGTCGCCGACACCGTCCTTCGGAAACCACTCGCTCCTTTGCCGGTTACCGCAACACCCTCATTCGTATCTGTGGGGACGGATGGGAAGCGTGGGGGCCAGTGGGGATGACGTGCTCATTGTGGATGTCTGTGGAAGCGACGAAAATAGGCCGAATCCACACTCTCTCAAACCAAAAACCTGGCTTTTTAGAAACATCGCAACCTATTATCTGGAAATGACTTGCGACAATTCTAAACGCTCCAGCGAATTTGACTGTTCTCACATGTTGACGCCGATCAGATAGTGGCTATCTTAGGGCCTTATTGGAGCTGAATGGGGACGAGTGGTGATTTATGTTGCTGACGGGAACATTTCCCCGAGTGATCGATGAAAAGCAACGGATCGCTATTCCCAAGCGGCTTCGCGACGCCTTCAAAACGGACGACGGCCCTGAAGTCTTGTTTTTGGCGCCTGGAACGGACGAATCATTGCTTATTTACACGGAGGCATCTTTTTCGCGGCTAGCCGATCAGTTGGCGGCTTCATCGCCCACGGGACAGGATGTGCGGGCCTTCAGTCGCCTGTTCTTTTCCCAAGCGGAACGATTGGAACTTGACCGCCAAGGTCGCATGCGAGTTCCCGCCGAGCTGGTTCGGCATGCTTCGCTGGACAAGGACGCGGTGTTGGTTGGAGTACGAGACCATTTGGAGCTATGGGATCAGAGCAAGTGGGACGCTTATGTCGTTCGCGAAAAAGAACAATTTGACCAAACGGCGGAACGAGCATTCCGCGGTCCATGAAAACGAAAGTGAGGAAATCCGCGATTCTGACCAACGGCTCTGTCGGCATAGGACACAGTCACGCTTTCGGTCACGGACGACCGGACAGCTGTCGTTGATCGGTTTGAATCGCGAAATTGAAGGATGAATAAATGACTGAACGTTACGTCCAATTTCAATTAGGTCACTTATTACGTCCGTCCGTTAGTTCGTCTCGCGCGGTAACGGAAGTGTCAGAGATCGCGGCCACTGATGTCTGATGCTGCCTAGTTGTTTTCGAACCGCTAGGTGTACCGCGGGTTCGTTGTCACGGATGTACAACGAACTGCGAACGAATGAAGTGTCGCTCTCCCGCAGTGCGAAGCTTCATGGCCCCCTACCCCTCAGGCACAAGGATTGTCGCTTGGGGTAGAGGTCCACCTCTTCGCGTCGCGTATCTGCCGCCAAATTCGGCTTGCCGCATTCCATCTCTTTTTCGCTGCGGATAGCCGTTTTCTCCTCAAGTTCGCCGCGTTTCCCTCATCAAGATCCTCGCCGGGATAACCGATAGAACCGACATGAACGGAAAAATTTCACAAATCGACGCATTGTCCAAATCGCTGGAAGTGGCCGAAATGCGGCATAAGGTGGTCAGTCAAAATCTGGCCAACGTTAATACGCCCAACTACCACGCGGTGGATTTGGATTTTCAGAAAACGCTGGACGCTCAGCTGAGCGACCAGAAGTTAACGGAAGACGGAGTGGAATTGTTCGAGCGTCCAGACTTGGTGCTGCGCGCCGACGGCAATAACGTGGACGTCGACTTGGAAGTTGGCGACCTGAACAAGAACGTCATGCTTTATCAAACGTACACACAATTGCTGTCCGCCAAACTGGGACAAATGCGAACGGCAATTGCCGGTCGCTAAGGCCCGCCTGTCATTTGGATATGAAAGGAGTCACCCATGTCACGCACGCTTTCCAGCGCCGACATTAGTGCGTCCGGACTGTCGGCAGAAAGACTCCGCATGGAAGTGGTGGCGGAGAACATCGCCAATGCCAACACCACCAGAACTCCAGACGGCGGTCCGTATCGCCGCAAAGAAGTTGTGTTTGCCACCGCCTTTCAAAATGCGTATCGAACCACCGTGGCAGACATGAGTCAGCAACAAGGTGTCGACGTAGTGGCTATCGAAGAAGACCAATCGCCATTTCCCAAGGTGTATCAGCCGGGCCATCCCGATGCGGACGAACAAGGATTCGTCGAAATGCCCAACGTGCAGATGTCCAGTGAAATGGTCGACCTGATCACCGCCAGTCGCTCGTACGAAGCGAATCTAAAAGCGCTTCGTTCGTACCGTCAAATGGTGGAAGGAGTCCTTTCGCTGCTACGTAATGGATAATTCGTATGAATATTTCGCACGTCAACCACGTATCGGCCAGCCTGCCCTCGCAAGCTCGCGCGGAAAGTGCGAAATCCACCGACGGGAATTCATTCGCACAGCTGATTGCCGAAAAACTGGGAGAAGCCAACCTTCAACAACAACAAGCGGATCAAAATATTCAACAACTCATGGCCGGAGAAGCGGATAGCGTCCAAGACGTTGTCTTGTCCGTCGCCAAAGCAGATCTGAGTTTTCGAATGCTGGTAGAAATCCGCAACAAGCTTATTGAATCCTATCAAGAAATCATGCGGATGCAGGTTTAACTAGGACACAGGAACGGGTGCAGGAACAATGGTGAAGTATCTGCTGGATGTTACCAAGGAATTGGCGGCCTTTTGGAAGCGTACAAGTCTCAAGAACCGCATCCTAATGTGCGTCGTGGTGGCTACGTGCTTGGTTGTCACCATCGGTGTTGGTATCTGGTCATCGCGGCCAGAATACATGCCGCTGGTGGACAATTTGACGGCAACCGAAATTGGCGACGTGATGGGACGCCTGAAAACCGCTGGCATTGACTGCAAGATGAACTTTTCCGGCACAGTGGTCCTTGTTCCCGAACAGGACTTGGCTGACGCGCGAGTGGCCATCGGAGACTACATGACACCTGGCGACGAACTGGCGTTGGACGACGGCGGATTCTTTACCGATCCCACGCAAAAGCATTCTCGCGCTTTGGAACGAAAGGAACGGATGATAGCGCAGTCCATCAAACGCATGCAATCCGTGTCTGACGTTTCTGTCCACATTGCGCAGCCCGAACCCAGCCCGTTTACTCGTGATGCTCAAGTCACCACCGCCAGTGTGATTATCAGCGGACACCGAGGCCAGCCGTTTACCCGACACCACGCGTCAGCCGTGGTAGCCTTAGTTGCCAGTAGCGTGGAAGGGCTTTCACCTGATAATGTGACAGTGATGGATACGCAAGGCACGGTCCTTTCTTCGGGCGGGATGATGGCCAATTCAGACGTTTCGGCCAATTTTGAATATCGGCGACAGCTAGAAGCGGAACTGGCCGCCAAGGCCGAGACACTGTTGAGCATGCTTTTAGGCCGAGGACGTGCGATGGTTCGCGTCACTGCCGACATCGATTTTACTCGGCAAACTCGGACCGAAACCACCTATGATCCCGAAGGCAAGGTTCGCACCAAGGAGACCAGCAAAACGGTTTCTCGAAAGTCCGAAGCGGCCGCCAACGGAGGTCCCGCCGGCACGGCATCCAACCTACGCGCCAGCAACAACAATTCTTCCAAGACGCCGTTCGAAGAGAAGGAAGAAGAACTGGAAACGGCCTACGAAGTCTCCAGCATCACCAACGAATTTGCTGAAATGCCAGGCAAAATCAAACGACTTACCGTGGCCGCCACCGTGGACTTGTCCGAATTAGAAGCCGCGGCGGCCGCCAATCAAGATCCAAACGCAGACCCCAACGCCGCTGGCAACAACGATCCACCTATTACGCAGACCCAAATTGAAGACATCATTAAACAAGCCGTTGGCTTTGACGACACTCGCCAAGATGCCATTCACGTTACGGTCGGTTCGTTAGCCGGGGCCATTGCCGACGAACAAGAAATGGAGGCGGCAGAACGACAAGCTTCGCTGGAACGGTTGGCTCGCAACAGTTCGCTGGGCCTAGGCGCCGTTGTCGCACTGATCGTCGGCATCATGGTCTTGATGAAAATGAAGCCGGTTACCATCACGGTCCCACCGGATGAAACAATTAGCTTCGAACGAGCTCGCATCTTTGCGGAACTTTCTCGAAAAGTGAATCGCGATCCGGAAAAGATGAAAGCTATTGTGGCGTCCTGGTTGGATGAAGACGAAGATCGTGAGCGCCGCGTCGCTGACAGGCGAGCGACCGATCGGCGAGCGGCATAGCAGACAATCAATTTGACATTCAGGGGCTTGTACTGTGAACACAGAAGAACGCGTCAGTATTTTGCTACATGTTTTGGGCGAAGACGTCGCCGGGCCGGTCTTGGACGACATGGATGCGAATCGAGTAAATCGAATTCGCAAACAAATGACGGAACTCGGCAAAGCACCTCCGACTCTGGGTGAAATCAACGAAGTCATCGCCGAATTCGAACGCTGTTTGCGCTTAACCGGGTTAGCCGGTATCGACTTCGATCTGAACGAAGGCGAATCCAAGAACGGCAAACAGGAATGTGACGACCCCGCGTCGCTGCCTACCGATCCGCTGGCGGCACTGTCGCACATTTCGGCAGAACGTCTGGGTATTGGCCTTCGCGGAGAGCAACCCAAGACAATTGCCATTGTCCTGAACAGCCTAAGTGTGGATCAAGCGGGCGAAGTCTTGACCAGCCTGACCGGTGAGATTCGCGGCAAAGTACTTTCCGAATTGAAAACCATGCCCGTGTTGCCAAAAGCCACCTTGCAACGCATCTTGCAAGCGGCCATCGACAAAGCCATGGCCGTTGACCTGGAATCGGTGCGAGCAGCGAATGTGGATCGAGGTTCGCAGATTGCCGGCATGTTACGCAAGTTGCCGCGAAAAGACCGAGGCCAAATGCTGGAGCAGATGTCCGAGGACGATCCGGAAACGTACTCCCAAGTCGTCGGTAAGCTATATTCCATTAGTGACGTTGCCAATTTAGAAGACTTTTCTGTACGCAAGTTGCTGGCCGTATTAACCACACAGGTCTTGGCGGTCGTGCTCAGCGTGGCGGACCAACCGGTTGCCGACAAATTCCTTGCGAATATGGCCAAACGCGTGCGCGAAGCGTTGGAAGAAGAGATCGAATTTTTGGGAAAGGTCCCCGAAGAAGAACTGGCGTCCAGCAATCGTGAAGTGATCGAGAAGATGGTCGAACTGGACCAAAAAGGCGAACTGGTGTTCTTAGAACCAGCCACCACCGCCTAAAGGGGCACACCATGAACCAACATGTCATTTCACTTCGCCAACCGCTGCGCGGCGTCACCGTAGTCGACGCCAATTCGCCGCTTCCCCAGGGACTCGTCAAAAAGACGCTGGTTGCGAACAATACCTCTGCGCCTGGTCCCAAATCAACCAACTCGGCCCATTCGACCGAATCCAATGCAGCTAACGCCAACCAACGCCAGGCTCCTCGGTTCGACCCCGCGTTGCAAAAACAATTCACCCAAAGCATACACGAACTTCGCCAGCAAATTCAGCAACTTCAAGCTTGGCACCAACAACAAGCACAGACGTGGGCCGACGAATTTGCCGACCTAGTCATTCGCACCACCGAGCGCATCGTCCGTAACTGCGTTGACCGAAATCAAGTGAACGTAGGCGCATTGATCCAAGAAGCAATCGAACAACTGCAGTCCGTGGAACCGGTCACTATCCACTTAAGTCCAACCGACCTGGAAGCCTATCAGAAGCAACACGCAGACCAAATTCAAGATAGCAAATTGGTTGCCGACGCGGGCTTGTTGCCGGGTAGTGTGCGAGTGGAATCTGGCTCGGCGGGACTGGTCACCAGTGCACAAAGTCGACTAGACGCCATTGCCGAGATTCTGCACCTGAAGCTTGCAGAAATGGAATGGGGTGCAGCATGAGCGTGTTGACGGAACTTCATCGCGATATTGCATCTTCCCGCACGTTTCATTCCGTGGGGCGAATCAAGAGTGCCAACGGTGTGCTGACGGCAGATATTCCCGCCGCCATTCACGAACAGTGCCAAGTGATTGACAGAAACTTGTCAGTTATGGCCGAAGTCATTGGCTTCAATGATGATGCGGTGCAGATCATGCCGTACTACGATCTGGAAGGACTGAGCCGCGACGCGCGAGTCATCCGTTTGGAAAAACGGTCGATGGTGCCCTATGGACCGGGATTACTCGGCCGAGTCATCGATGCGTTTGGCAACCCCATGGACGGCAAAGGGCCGCTGCGAAATTGTCGCTGGAACTTGCTGGAACAGAACATCCCGTGTCCGCTGAGTCGAACCAGCATCAATGTGCCGTTTCCGACGGGCCAAAGAACGATTGATGGATTGCTGACAATTGGACGAGGCCAGCGGATGGGTTTGTTCGCCGGAAGCGGTGTCGGCAAGAGTACGTTGCTAGGCGAAATTGCCAAGAGCGTCGAAACCGATATCAACGTGATCGCGTTGATAGGCGAACGAGGCCGCGAGGTTCGTCCATTTCTGGATGAATGCTTAGGTGCAAAAGGCATGGAACGATCCGTCGTGATTGTGGCCACCAGCGACCAAAGTTCCTTAGTACGAGTTCGCGCGGCGGAGACCGCCGTGTCCATCGCGTCCCAATTTCGAAGTTTAGGGCAACACGTGTTGTTGATGCTGGACAGTATCACTCGGCTAGCCCACGCTCAACGCGAGATTGGCTTGGTTCGCAACGAACCACCTACCGCTCGAGGCTACACGCCCAGCGTGCTCCGGTTGATCACCAAGATCCTGGAAGCCATGGGCAACGGCGACGTGGGCAGCATCACCGGAATTGTAACCGTGCTGGTAGACGGAGATGATTTTAACGAACCGATTTCCGACGCCGTCCGTTCCATCGTGGACGGGCATACCGTGCTGACTCGCGAAATGGCGCAACGCGGCCATTATCCGGCAATTGATGTGCTGCACAGTATCAGCCGAGTGGCGCGAGATGTGATATCAGACGAACACGCCGCCAGTGCTCAGAAGATCCGAGACATGCTGGCGATTCAGCGCGAAATGGAAGACTTGATCCGAGTGGGCGCGTATGTGAAAGGGTCTTCGGAGAAAGTGGACAAAGCCTTAGAACTGGCCGACGCCATTGACGCTCTGCGCTTTCAGCGTCCAGGCGAATCGACTCCCTTCGCTCAGACGGTGAACGCCATGAAACAAATTGCCGCAGCATGGAAGTGGTAAGACCATGAAACGCTTCGAATTTCGACTCGACCGTTTGCTGGCCCTTCGCGAAAGCCAAAAACGTATGGTCGAACAAGAAATTGCTAGGAATTTGCGAAACCAACGCGATGTACGCGAGCAGAAGCAGCAGGTCATTGCCCAGTGGCAACAAGCCATGCGAAGCGTACGTGCAGACCAAATTGACACCCTGCAACCACTGTGTGATCAACACCAGCAGCAGGTTCGTGAACTAGATCAAAAACTACAGGCACTGCAGGTTTCCCTGCAACAGATTCAGCAGCGGCGAATTTCATTGGAACGACAGGTCGATTCGTATGGTCGACTACGAGAAGACGCGTGGAGCGATTACTTGAAGGAATACGAATCAGAAACACAGCTAGAGCGTGATGAACGAGCGATTCGTGGTTGGGATAAACGTCCATCGGCGTAGCATACAAAAATTTAAACTGCCATGGGTCGGCAGTTGTGGGTAGGGAAATAGGAGCGAAATCATGGTTCGACTGGTAATGACCGGAATTCTGGCTGTCCTGCTATTTGCGGGCGGCTTGGGTATTTCGCTGTTCATGAACAAATCGCTGCTAGCGCCGCCCGAAGAGCCTGCTGCCGTAGAACCGGAGCCGCTGCCGTTGTCTGAGCTGCCTGCGAGACCGCAATTTGAAGTCAACGACTCTCCGGTGGAACTACCGATGGCCATCCACGAAGAACCGATGACTCCGGAAGAAGTCGTGCGTTATGGTGCCATTATTCGCAGTCATCAAGAGACCATCAAGAAAGAAGAGGCCGATCTGCGGCGAGAACAATCTCGAGCAAAACTGATCTACGGCGATGTGGAAGCAAAGCAAAAAGAGATCGAAGGCATGCTTTCCAAGTTAGTCGAAGCAATGAAGGAAAGCGAACGAATTCTGCAAGTCATGAAAGCGGACCTGGAAACCATCAACACTGAGAAACAACAACTGGAAACATCCAAGCAACAATTGGAAACCACCGTCGATCAAACTCAGACCACGCCAGCGGAAAATATCAAACAGATTTCGGACTGGTTCCAAAACATGGACCCGCAAAATGCCGCGCAGTATGTCAAAGCGATGTGCGACAGCGGCAAGCTTGAGGACGTGGTGAATTTGATGGGATACCTGGAACCCAAAAAAGCAGCGGGGATTTTGGCCGCTATTCCCGACGCCAACCTGCAGTCTCAGCTATTGACCGCATTTCAAGAGACGCGTCGGGACAAGAAGAAAAAATAGCCGATAACAACGTAATACCAGACAATTCACAGGGGAGCTCCTCGAATGGCTGACGAAGAAAATAAACCGGACGAAGCAGCAGAGGGCGAAGGAGACGCCGGTAAAAAGAAAAAAGGCGGCTCGATGATCACTGGAATCATCTGGGGCGTTATGGGGATGCTGCTAGGCGCCGGAGGTTTTAGTGTTCCCATGATGTTTCCGCAACTCTTTGGTGGCGAACCAGCAAAGCCAGAACCAGTAGTCACTGAACCAGCATTCGTCGAATTTGGCGAAGCGGTGGTGACACTGAACGAAGACCGTCTGGGACACTACCTTCGCGCCAAGATTACGTTGCAAGTGGACGCTACCGAATTGGCCGAAGTGGAACAGGAGATCACCGCCAAGCACGCCATTCTCAAGAACTGGCTTATCAGCTATCTGTCCGATTTGACACTTGACGATATTCGCGGTGCCGCCGGACAAGCTCGTTTGCGTCGAGAAATCCAAAACCATTTTAATTCCACCCTTTTCAAAGACGGTTATGATCGAATTCACGACGTCTTATTCGTGGATTTTAGTGCTCAATAACAGTGAGCGGACAATTTCGTAACGCCCACCAAGCGAATCGCCGCTACGTGCAAAGACGGTTCGCTTGGTTGCATTGTGGACAGTAAAGTAAACCATCATGGCAACCTCTACGGACAATCAGGTTCGCCCGTACGACTTTCGCAAGCCGTCGCGGTTGCCATTTGACGTGGAAGAACAATTGCTCGCTTGGCAAGGCATCTTGTCCACTATGATCCAGGACAAACTAGTCGGACAACTCCCCTTCGCCACGCGCTGGAAACCGCTTCCGCCAGAAACGGTGCGTCCTCACGAAATCAAAGACGAACAACCGAACGTGTCGTGGTACATGGAAATGGCCGGTTGTGATCTACCTAGCTTGCTGGTGATTCCCCGCGCCGCGGCACTCGGCATGGTCTTGTCTCAACTGGGCGAAGTCCCCGCAGAAGCACCGGAAGATCGCGAACTGACGGCGTTGGAGTTGTCCGTCGTCGAACTTCCCATACAGACGATTGCCGACGCCGCGAATGACTCCGAATTAACATTTGTGCGCATGAACAAATTCGACGCGAATCCAAGATACATTTTGACCTACAAAAAGGCCGCAGACCTAGTCGTTCTGCGCTACCAATTAGAACTCCCTTTTGGCGAATTTGAAATTCGCTGGATCTGGCCCCAAGACGCCGTACTGAACTTGTTTAGCGGAGGCAACCGCTTCACCAAATTGGACACGATGGAACAGTTGGCCAACGACATTCCGTTCGAATTAGTGATTCGCCTGGGCGAAGCCAAAGTCGATGTCGGTGACTTGGCCAACCTCAAGGTGGGCGATGTCATTGTATTGGACCAACGAGTGACCGATTTGCTGGAAGCCTACATCGACCAAGACCTAGTCTTTTTGGGAAGTCCTGGACGCGTCGGAAATCGACAAGCGTTTCAGATTGAAACGGTAACAGAAGAATAAACTTATCTTTGGCTGCGGTAAAATATTCTGAAAGCAGCAATTGGACAGGCGGTAAATTCCGCCAATCTTGGACAACGCCGATATGACGCTATCACAGCGGCGATAGCGTTTGCCGATAGCAAGAAAGAGCGGAGAGGACAGGATTCGAACCTGCGGACCCGTTTCCGGGTCACCGATTTAGCAAACCGGCGCTTTCGACCACTCAGCCACCTCTCCGGGACTGCCAAACGGAACCTGTATTCCCTTTGGACCCGTATTGTTATGGATTCGCCGATTTGCCGCAAGCCAGGTCACAACGTGAAAATTCGAAATGCACGTCGTTTTTTCACCGTCGGAGACCTCGTTTTACGGCAAGCCCCCGCAATGACTTGATGCCCATGATTCGTCCCATTTTGCTGATTACCTGTCTAGCTATCTCCACCATTGGTGGTCTGTCAAGTTCTGCGACACCTCCCGGTGGCAGCGGCACCATTCGCAACAGCTTGCCATCGGCGGAGGATCGTGAACATGCCGCCCAGACGATCACGGTGCCCGAACTTCAGAATCACGTTCAGGTGCTGGCGGACGACACATTTGAAGGCCGCAAAGCAGGCGCTCGAGGCGGCCAGGTGGCGGCCGGATTCCTGCGTCAGTGGATGCAACGATCACTGGAACCGGCTGGCGAACAGGGCTTCGATCAACCATTTGGTGCGAACATGCGAAACCTATTGGGCCAGATTCCTGGATCCGATCCTGAGCTTCGCCACGAAGTCATCTTGATTGGCGCTCATTACGACCACGTCGGTTACGGTTCGGAAAACAACAGCTTTGGACCTTTCGGCTACGTTCACAATGGCGCGGATGACAACGCGAGCGGCACGGCGGTTTTGCTGGAGCTGATGGATGCCATGCACCAAATGAAAACGCCACCGCGACGAACGATTGTCTTCGCGTTTTGGGATGGCGAAGAAGACGGCATGCTAGGTTCGCGTCATTGGGTGCAAAATTCGACGATTGATAGGGATCGTCTTCGCTTGGCTATTAACCTGGATATGGTCGGTCGACTTCGTTCGAACAAGATGGAAGTCATTGCTAGTCGTAGTCTACCTGGCTTGCGACGTTGGATCAGCAACGCGAATCAGACCACTCGCCTGCAACTCGATTTCAAATGGACCATTGAAGACAACAGCGACCACTATTCTTTTTTGGAACAACAAATTCCGTCCGTGATGTTTCATACGGGCCTGCACGACGACTATCATCGGCCCAGCGATGACGTCCATTTGTTAAACGTCGACGGTATGCAGCAAGTGGCCCAAGTGGTTTTCCATTCACTGCTGGAAGTAGCCAACTCGCAACAGTTGCCCGACTTTTGGCCCCATGCGTTGCACGAAACCGAACAACATCGCCAAGTGTACGAAGCTAATCAGATCGCCTATCCCGCTCGGTTCGGAATTTCTTGGCAAGAAGATGCCAGCCAAGGTGCCGTGATCCAATCGGTTGAAGCGAATTCGCCCGCTCATTTTGCCGGACTCCAAAACGGCGACATCATTCAACAGCTGGACGGTCGTGACGTGACCGATTCCAATTGGCTGCAGTTGGAATTGATGCGAGCGACTTCGGTGCGATTAAGAATCAGCAGGCCGACCGAATCTGCTTGGTGGGAAACCAATATCCAGCTGCAGGGACGTCCGTGCATGTGGGGCATGTTTTGGCGAGAAGACTCGGCCGAGCCTGGTTGCGTTACCGTCAGTCGTATTATTTCCGGCAGTCCAGCCGACGAGGCGGGCTTGCGAATCCGAGATCGCATCTACCAGCACCAAGGCCGTCCGTTTGAAGATGGAAACCAATTGGGAAGCTGGATGCAAGTAGACGAAGATCACGAACTCTTAATCGAACGTTCTGGCGTATTGCAATCGGTCACCATTCGCGCAGCGGTAACATCACCTTCGAATAGCACCGATTCGCCCGTCATTACGGAACCGACCTTGCCAGTCTCTATCAAGTCCGTTCCGTCGCGTCGCGCAGAAGAAGATTCTTCCAATTCGCAACAGATTCATTCCGGACTGCCCAAATAGCGATTGAATCCAGACGAACGACGTTGCTGCACGATTTGTTCGGCGGGTTCTCGCCACACAAAATACGCATCTACCGAATCCAGCGTATTGAGCCACGGAAAACTTTGGCTAGGGCCCATCACGGTCACGGCGGAAGCCAACGCGTCAGCCTGCATGCCGGTGGGCGCGATCACGGTAACGCTGGACGTGCGCTGCAGACCGATGCCGGTCTTGGGATCAATGATATGGGAATATCGACGTCCGTCGATTTCTACAAATTGAAAGACGTCGCCTGACGTTGCGACGGCTTGGTTCGTAAGCACCAACGTCATCGGTTCGGGCTGTTCTTCAACGTCGCGTTGTGCGTTCGCTTTCAACGGCAGGACTATCACTCGCCAGCCCGACGTCCCCGGAGGTGCATCGGACACCGCGATATCGCCGCCGCCGTTGACCATGGCCGCTTTAATTCCCTGATCCGCCATCGCTATCAGCGCCTGGTCCAACGCATACCCTTTGGCGATACCACCCAAGTCAATTTGCAGATTGGGTTTGGCAATTCGCACCGTGTTTGCTTGCGCATCGACCTGAATGGCGTCGACGCCGACGGTTTGCATTGCCTCGGCCAAGAGCTCTGGTTCGGGAAGTTGCTGCCGCCGTCTCGCTCGCCGCCAAAGCTTGGTCACTTGGCCCAACGTGATGTCAAAGGCACCATTCGTCTGCCGATGCGTTTCGATCGACGCCTTCAAAACGCGGCACATATCATCGCTGGCCGGAACCGGTTGATCATGCGGTGCCGAACGACACAGTTGGTTGAGTTCGCTGTCTGTTTTGTAGTTGCTTAGTCGCTGATCGATTTCCGCGATGCGCTTGAACGCGGCTCGAAACGCGAACTTGGCGGATGATTCGTTCCGAGCATAGGCGGTCAATTCGAATTGCGTTCCCATGTGGCGTTCGGTGGCCGAATAGCGTCGCTGGTTCGGTTCGTCTGCTTCGGTTGCCAACACCGGCGCCGCCAGAACAATAAGCACCAGCCAAAGAAACTGCCAGGTAGCCCCGAACTTGGCGAGAATATTCTTCGCGTTACCGACCATCACTCCAATTCGTTCCGCTTCCCTGACCGGCACCAGACGAAGATGTCGGTCAAGCGACTTCGGCGAAATTGGATTTGGGATTCGGACTAGGAAGGCGGTAAACACTCGGGCCAGGAAGTACGATAACATGTCCAAAGCTCTGCAGTAGTAAGTAGTTAGATCGAAAACGGCAGCTCGTTCCATGGTATTCGATGTTAACAAGTCTTCGCAAAAGTATTGGTCGTTGTTAGACAAGTTGACTGACAAATGGTGCCGGAGTTTCGTATAATACGAAGTCTACTGAAGCGGTGCGAATCGCAATGAATCGTTCTCTGGGAAGAACCTATCGATTTCACCGCCCCTCCAAGAATCGCCCTCCCACTCAGTTTGAATTTTAGGAGACTCTGAATGAACGGAAAACGTCCGCAAGAAACATCCACTTCGTCTCGACGCAACTTTATCAAGAATTCTGGTCTGCTGGTGGCCGGCGGCGCTGTTGCCAGCCAACTCACGCTGGCGCGTTCCGCTCACGCTTTTGGCGCCGATGATACGATCAAGATTGGAGTGATTGGCTGTGGTGGTCGAGGTAGTGGTGCAACAATCCAAGCGTTAAATACCGAAGGCCCTACAAAACTGATTGCCATGGGCGACGCGTTTGATAATCGCCTGCAAGGCAGCCTACGAGGGATCAAAGCGCAACACGGCGAAAAAGTGGACGTTCCGGAAGAACGCCAATTCGTTGGTTTTGACGCGTATGAAAAAGTGTTGGCCACGGACATTGATTTGGTCATCCTGGCCACACCGCCCGGCTTTCGCCCCCTTCACTTGGAAGCCGCCGTCAAAGCCGGCAAGCACGTCTTCATGGAAAAGCCGGTGGCGGTGGATGCGGCGGGAGTTCGCCGAGTACTGGAAGCAACCAAGCAAGCCAAAGAAAAGAATTTGGCTTTAGCCGTTGGTCTGCAACGTCGACATGAGCGCGCCTACATGGAAGGCATTAAGCGATTGCAAGACGGAGCCATTGGTGACATCTTGGTCACTCGAGCCTACTGGAACGGCGACGGCGTTTGGGTGAATCCACGACGAAAAGATGAAACCGAAATGACGTACCAAATGCGTAATTGGTACTATTTCAATTGGTTGTGCGGCGATCATATTGTCGAACAACACATTCACAATTTGGACGTCATCAATTGGCTGAAAAACGGCTACCCCGTGGACGCTCAGGGCCAAGGTGGTCGGCAAGTCAGAACGTCGATCGATTATGGTGAGATCTTTGATCATCACGTGGTCGAATTCACCTATGCCGATGGCTCCAAGATGATTAGCCAATGTCGACACATCCCTGGTGCTTGGAACAGCGTTTCCGAATTCGCTCATGGCACCAAGGGCAACGCCGACATCAGTGGAGCTCGCTTCACCGATCATTCCGGCTCGGAGCTTTGGGCGTATGGTCGAGGTGGTCGTGATGGCCATCAGCAAGAACATCACGATCTGTTTGCTTCGCTGCGAAAAGGTGAAATTCCCAACGAAGGTGAATATGGCGCACTGAGCACCATGACGTCCATCTTTGGCCGGATGGCAACCTATTCGGGCAAAAAGCTCAAATGGGACGACGCGTTGAATTCGAATCTGGTAATTTCGCCAGTGGACAAGTTCCGCAGTTTTGATGATGTACCTCCCGTGCTTCCCAAAGAAGATGGTTCGTACGAAATCCCCAAACCTGGCACCACCGAAGTGATCTAGGTTCGGCTGATTTTCAATTTATTTTGACCCAAAGGCCGCCCGAATTCGAGCGGCCTTTGTTTGTTTAGACTTTGCCTGACTTGGCTGATTGCTTTCGTTTTTGCGTCGAGGAGATTCTCATGATGATTCGCTGTTGTTGCTTGTGTTTGATTTTGATGTCGCTCGATGCCATTGCCCAAGAATCGTCGACGCCAACAAAACTAGCGGAAGAAGCGTCCACTTTGTCCGAGCCAGTAAAGAAAGACGCACCTGCGGCGGAGCAGGAAAAGAAAGACGCACCCGAGGCGGAAACCAAGGCTGTCCCAGAGCCCATCAAATTAGAGGGCGTGTTCACTTCGACCGAAATCCAAGAAGTTCTGGCCGATACTGAACAGGTCAAGACATTCACTATTGACCGAACCTTGCCACATGGAACTCGCGTCACCCAAGGCCAAACGGTGATTTGGCTTGACGCCGACGAATTACATGAATCGCATGAAACGGCGGTACGAGATCGGCAGTTGGCGGAAATAGCCATGGAAGAATTGCACCTCAACCACGAACAAGCTGGGCGAATGCGAGAACTGGAACGCGAAGCTGCCGAACGGACTCTTCGCGACGCGCGTCAAGAATTTGAAAACTTCATGCACGTGGACAAAGAACGTCAAATTGCCACGGCCGAATTCAGCTTGGAGTCTTCGCAAGCCAGCTTGGAATATGCCATGGAAGAACTAGAACAGTTGGAGCAAATGTACAAAGAGGATGAACTGACGGAAGAGTCAGAAGAGATTGTCCTGAAGCGAGCGCGTCGAAGCGTGGAAGCCGCCCAATTCAGCCTGGAATCTGCAGAAATTCGCACTTCCCGAACGTTAGAACAAACGGTTCCACGAGAAGAAGAAAACCAGAAAACCAACATGATGAAGGCCGAACTGGCACACACTAAAGCGATTAGAACTTTGGAATTGGCGGCGCAAAAACAGCAGATGGAATTCGAAAAGGAACAACGCAAACTGGAAACGCAAATCCGCGATCTGGAGACAACCATCCAAGAAACCGAACGATCCGAACTGAAGGCCCAGATCGATGGAATTCTCTATTTTGGCAAGCTAAACAACGGCAAACTGGGTGATAAACCAGCCGAAATCGATCATGGTGATTCGCTGACCAATAAACAAGTGATAGCCACGATTGTGAACGACCAGAAACTGATCGTTTTGCTGGAAATTCCCGAAAAGCATCTTCGTCAAATTCGCGAAGGAGACGTGGCTCAAGTGACTGCGGCCAGCCATCCCGATCACGCAATCACCGCCGTGGTGCTGTCAATTTCGCAAGTGCCTGTTTCCAATGGAAAATTCGCTTGTGAACTGCGAATCCGAGATTTGGGTGCTGTCCATGTTGTCCCTGGCATGACTTGCAATGTGGAATTCAGCGTCCAAGACTGAACGTACCCTGTCCGTTTTGCAACGTTGTCCTCGTTCGAAATTCACCGCGAGCCCAGTTATGAACAAGTCGCATTGGTTGGTCGTGTTTGCTGTTGCGTTCATTCCGTTCGGTCAATCTGATGTCCGAGCCGAAGAAGCAGCGGGCTCGGCGATTTTGGACGAGCCTTACGATTTCAGTCAGCCGCCCACGCTGCCGCAAATTGACGCTCCTTCGGCAGAATCGGTACAGGAATCGATGCAACGTGGCATCGCCTTCTTGGTGGAACATCAGAATGAAAACGGATCGTGGGGTTCGGCCACGCATACCAAAGGACTCAACATTTACGCTCCGGTCCCTGGTGCGCATGACGCGTTTCGCTGCGCCACCACTTCGCTGTGCATTTCTGCGCTACTAGAAGTGGCCGCCGAGAATGCAGACGCCGTGCAGGCGGTAGACCGCGCCGAACAATGGCTGTTTTCTCATTTGGACGAACTGAAACGCGCCACGGGCGACGCCATTTACAACGTCTGGGGACATGCCTATTCCATTCAAGCTCTGGTGCGAATGCGAAGTCGTATTCCCGAAGATTCGGCACGCATTCACAAAATTGACGAATTGATTCGCAAGCAATTTGACATGTTAACTCGCTACGAATCGGTCGACGGCGGCTGGGGCTATTACGACATGCGTTATCAAGCACAACGTCCCACGTCGGATTCCATCAGCTTTGTCAACGGAGCGGTATTGATTGCGTTTGATGAAGCCAAACAAGTGGGCCTGGCTCCGCCAGAACGCATTGTAAAACGAGCAATCGCGGCCACGTTGCGACAGCAAAAGCCCGATTTTAGTTATTTGTACGGCGAGTATCTCAAGAACCAACCGATGCGAGGTATCAATCGACCGGGCGGGAGTTTGGGCCGCAGCCAATGTTGCAACATTGCCTTGCGTCGCTGGGGCGATGAACGCATCACGGATAACGTACTGAAGAATTGGCTGTATCGGCTATACGTTCGCAACGGATGGCTAGATATCGGCCGCAAGCGGCCGATTCCGCATGAAGCGT
>JAGQOZ010000139.1 GCA_020426955.1 Planctomycetales bacterium | reverse complement strand
TACCGAAAGATTGTCGAAGACGCCAAAGCTGAATTCTGGCTTCGTAGAAACGGAAGAAAACAAATCGGCAAATGTCAACGCAAACGCGCCGCCTGTTTCCAAAGTCGGATCCACGGTTCCGTCGACAGTGCCGACTTTGAAATCGTTGATGAAGAATGATGCGGTGTTGGCGTCACTATCAACATCGACCATCAACCTGTGCCATGCGAAGCCCAACGAACCGTCTTGGGCCGTCACAATCACGTTGGTCGGATCGAAGACATTGGCATCACCCTGAGCAGCAGGAACCGGTTGTCCGGGAAATTGAGCTTGCAACACGGGGTCGCTATTGTTGAGCGAAGGAATTGCGTATTGACCCGAATCAATCGCCAGCATCTCGCCATTCTTGTACAAACGATAGTCACTGCCCGAATCGCCATCGCTGTCGCCCAAGAATCCAGCACCGCTCAACGGCGCCGATCCATCAAAACCAGTAAACGCGCCGATGAATTCCGTAGTTCCGCCGCTGGTATTGAAATTCAACCAGAAATCGACCGCAATCTGATACTGACCAGACATCGTCACATCAGGCGACGCAGAAATGGCTGCGGCCGCACCGTTGGCAATATTGGCTGCCATTCGCAGGCCCGTGGTTCCCGTACCATTGGGCGCGGCGGGAATGCCGAACTTGGCGTAGTCAAAACCAAATTCGTATTCTGTGTCTTCGTCGGCGACGACGGTCCATCCAGTCGCGTCGTCCAAATCGGACGTGTACTGAGCGAATGCCAGCGGGGTGCAAAGGAAAAGGCCGGCAAAAATCAACACAATTCGTTTCATTGATAAACCTCCAAGGAGCAAGCTCGTCGCAAACTTCGTATTTCTTGAACAAACAAAAAAACGTCTTTCGCCACGCCCCCTAAAAACACGGGCGCAGCGAAAGACGTTCCAATTTTCGTCCGATTCAGTAGCGGTCCTGACTGTTGATTCGCTGGATTAGCTCTTGCCTCAATAAACACAAACGCTGGAATGTTCAATTCATTCCAAAGCACATTTCCAACTGGGAATCGACCCAGCGTATCCGTTTGATTCGAGCCTGTCAAACTGCGCAGTTTCGGTTTGATGCAGACTTTGCAAAAATTTTGCCGCCATGCTCATGATTTGAAACGCAATTTGACGTTGCGAATACGACCGACGATCAGGGTTTTCTCAATTGATCGCAATTTATCGCCGATGACACTTGTACGGCCGATTAGTGGGATTCGTGTCTCGCGAATCGGGCTCAAGGGGGGTACACGTCGCCGTTTTTTGCAGACGAGATCAAAATCATGAAATCGATTTTCAATAGCCTAGTTGTCGCCAGTACATTGGCTGTGTTTACCGGATGTAGTTCGGGCCCTGCGGGGCTCTTGGGGTCAGGACCATGTGCCGGTGGTTCGTGCGGTTCCGGAGGCTGCGTTGATGGGTCTTGCGGAGCCGGTGCTGGTTCCGGAACGGGTTCGCAGCAGGGCGGACCACTGGGTGCCATGCTCGGAAAACACCATGTTGGCTCGCAATCGCATATGGGGGATCAACCGGGTCCGGCGTTCGGCCCGTCAGCGCCGACAGTGACCTACCCGTATTACACAACGCGAGGCCCGCGAGATTTTCTGAATCCAAATCCTCCGTCGATTGGCCGCTAAGCAGCCGAAACGCCGTGAGTTTGCAGTCGACAGCGAATCCGAACGAGCGATTCGCTGCCAGATTCTCGTTGCCGAAAAATCACCGGATGGCAGCGGCGAATAAGAGTGGCTGCGAACGAACGAGACGTTGATTTTGAACTTCGTTCTTCCCAGCCAAATCGGCTTGATGCTGAACGTTGTCGGCGCTAAGCAATCGAAAGAAACGCAACTACGCGTTGGACTTCATTTCGGCCAGTTCTTGTGCCGAACCGACCAACCGGTCCCAGTTTTCATGAATATATTCTGGTGGACCGCCTATCTGAGCCACCACTTGAGCCAGCATTTCCGTTGGTACCATTTCAATGGCGTTCCACGGACAAACGGTCAATTCGTAAGGATTCGTCTTCTTTTGCGGAATATGAACGCAAACTTCGCAGCCAACGCAACGTTCAAAATCGATTTCGCACCAACTTTGATTTCCTTTGACACCATGCGAATTGGGCAGCGTTTTCAGTTCGATACAATCGACCGGACACACCTCTAAGCAAGATTCGCAACCCGTGCAGTTGTCCGCGTTGATGACTGCAAGTTCTTTCGGCAGCTTTTTACGAGGTTTCTGTTTTGCCATGGCGAACTACTACCTTCGAAATGGAAGCAAAGTCGAAATGAGTAATAAACTGGGCTATTTGCGAGGAATTTCGCAAAGCCGTGCAATTATAGAAGGACATCGACCAACGTCCAACGGGTTCTGGAAGCGAATTTCTACGAACTACCGTCAGAAGCACGCCATAAACTGCCGACTCGTGACGGAATCGCGAGTCCCGCCAGAACAACCGCCTAGCTGGTGATGATGTACCAGGTGAGGCCCACCAATAGTCCCAACACAAACACAAATCCGGCCAATTGCACCATACTTTCCAGCAACATGAAAATCTGCTCCGTCCTGTTCAACGTCAATTGTGTCACTTGAAAACGTCACATTCTAACCGCTGAGGTCGGGTGTGAGGAGTATCGACCGGAAAAGACCGACGCCACTCGCCAGGATTTCTAATCCAAAACGTAGTGACGTCTTCATGCATTTGAACCGGCCAAAGCTGGCACATATAACCGTTTTCTACGGATTTTTGACGTCCATTTTCATGATGTCGAGCGACTGTTATTCAGCTGCAAGCATCGCAGGACTAGCAGTCCGGCGTGGTTTCGTTAGGGGATGCTCTAGCACAAAGTAGCGTTCGATTGCGTATGCAAGGACTTTCGGGCGTCCAGCTCTGCAACGAACCAGGTTGGATCTAAGTTCCTTCGATTTGGAGGATTCGGTATATTCCGTGGTTCGCAAGCGTCGTTCAGCTAGAACGTGGCGCACATCGAACCGCAAATGTTTACGCTCGTTTACGCTGACCAGAATTCGCTCACTCAAGTTTTTCAGGTAATTACGACATGTCCTCCTCGAAGTCTCGTTCCCCGTCGCCAGCGTCCGGCCAGCCGGAAGTGCTGTCGACCGAATATGAAAAGTCGACTCGTGAAGCCGTGGAATCGATTGTTGTCGCCATCGTTTTGGCGTTTCTGTTTCGCGCATTTGAAGCCGAGGCATTCGTGATCCCAACGGGCTCCATGGCACCGACGCTGCAGGGCATGCATAAACACATCACGTGTCCCGAATGCGGCTATGAATACAAAGTGGGTGACAGCCAGATGGAAGACAAGGTAGTGGCGACGCTCTGTCCCAGTTGTTTTTATACTGAACAGATCAACCCCATGAATTCCAAGCAGCGGACACACACGGGTGATCGTATTTTGGTCAACAAGTTTGCGTACGAAGATCCCTTTGGTGAACCCAAGCGTTGGGACATCATTGTCTTCAAGTTTCCCGGCAATGCCAAGCAAAACTACATCAAACGACTGGTCGGCCTTCCGGGCGAAGAACTGTACATTCGCGCCGGTGACGTCTACGTGCGGCAGCCAGGTGAAGAAGACTATACCATCGCGCAGAAGCCGCCTCACAAAATCAAGGCGATGTTGCAGCTGGTAAACGATTCCAACTTTCGCTCCGAAACGCTAGACGAAATCGGCTTTCCAACCAATTGGGAATCGACGTCGGATGTTTGGTCTGCTGTGGATCAGGGCGAATCTTACGAATGCCACGCCTCCAATGAATTAGCTTGGCTGCTCTACCAACACTACGCACCGTCGTTTGGCGAATGGGAGCAAATGCTACAATCCGGTCAGCCCATTGCTGAACGTCGCCCAATCACTGACTTCTACGCCTACAACAGCAAGTCTAGCTACCAGACCGGGCATGCCAGCCCAATCGGGCACAATTGGGTCGGAGATTTGGCGTTGGAATGCCAGATAGAAGTTGACAGCAGTGAAGGTCAAATCGTTTTGGATTTGATCAAAGCGGGCCGACACCATCTACTGACTATCGATGTTTCCACGGGTAAGGCCACGTTAGAAATGGATTCATTGCCCTTTGACACTGCCAGTGGTTCGACCGTGCAAACGTTGCACGCTGATACGTTGGTCAAAGGCGCCGGAACGTACCGGCTGTGCTTCAGCAACCTGGACAACCAGCTGACGGTGTGGGTCAACAACGGCGTGGTCTCCTTTGATGAATCAGGATCGTATTCGCCCCCGGAATTACAGGTGCCTCGTTGGTCTGCTGCTGATCCCGGCGATTTAACTCCGATTCGCATCGGTTTGCAAGGAACGGCGGGACGAGTTCGCAACTTGCGAGTTTTACGCGATGTCTACTATACGAACGGAGCGTACGTTCACGAAGCAGACGTGGCGGTCGATCAGTATCAAGTGTGGAGCCGAAACCATCGTTTGGCCGGCGAACTATCGCGGCATGTTCCGTTTTCGCTTAGCGAAGATCAGTTCTTTCCCATGGGTGACAACAGCCCGCACAGCAGTGACGCTCGGATCTGGGAACAGAACCGAGGTTCGCAGCCACCCATTGGGAATTGGGTGCATCGCGATTACTTGATTGGCAAAGCGGTCTTTGTCTATTGGCCCGCTCCGGTGCGAGCGACCATTCCGGGCGTGGGCGTTTCTTTACCAGTGTTTCCGAATTTTTCCGAAATGCGTCTCATTCGATAGCGGAATTTAGGCCGTTTGGCACTCGTTTGAGTTTCACTCGTCACGGAGGACAATGACATGTCGATGGTTCTGAACGTCTCGGGGCTGGTAAAAAACTACGGGCGGCGGCGAGTCGTCGATGGGGTGTCATTCGATGTGCACAAAGGAGAAATCGTTGGTCTGCTGGGTCCGAACGGGGCTGGCAAAACCACTTCCTTTCGCATGACCTGTGGAATGGTCGAACCTGATGCCGGGCATGTCGAACTAAACGAAATCGACGTGACTAACTGGCCCATGTTTCGCCGCGCCAAAGACGGAGGCATGGGCTATCTGGCTCAGGAATCCAGCGTCTTCCGCAAACTGTCTGTCGAACAAAATCTGCTGGGCATGATGGAAATGCTGGGCATCGATCGGAAGACGCGGAAAGCTCGTTGCAACGACCTGCTGGAACAATTCAACATCACTCACATCCGCAAATCCAAAGCTAGTTCGTTGTCCGGCGGAGAACGCCGCCGCCTCGAGATTGCTCGCTGCCTGGTTTCCGACCCGCAGATCATTCTGCTGGACGAACCGTTTACCGGCATCGATCCCGTAACGATTGACGGCATCCAGAATATTGTTCGCGATTTACGAGACCAAGGGATTTCTATCTTGATTACGGACCATCAGGTTCGTGAAACACTGGAGATCACCGATCGAAGTTACGTGATTCGCAAAGGCCGAGTCCTCTGTCATGGTAACCCGTCGGAAGTGATCAATCATCCGGAAGCCAGAAAGTATTACTTTGGCGACGGCATCCAACTTTCCAATCCCCCGACGCCTCACATTCGCCCTAGTCACCGCGGTATCCGACCTAGCCGAACCGCTTCCACAGATTTGTAAGATTCTGTGCGCCCATCCGTAGCTAAATGGCGAGTCCGAGCATAGATTCGGCTACATGTCTGGCGTTCATTTCGCCGCCAAGGAACTCGCAATAGAAAAGGGCGTCGAATAGCTACCGACGCCCTTTCGGTTTGATCCGTATTGAACTTCGTAATTGCTGCTACTTGCGGCGTCTCAGTACCGGCAGCACGCCTAGGAACAGCAGGGCTAGGCAATTCGGCTCGGGCACGGCGTTCACTTGCATACCAAAGAACGAACCGTCGCAACCATCTGCCAACGTGCCGTCAGTGCCCAGTGGCGAAAGGGCTAGATCCAGAACGTCGCCGGATGCCAAAGTGATGTCGACCGTTCGATTTACACCGGTTGCATCTGTTCCGCCAACGGTGAATTGGTCCAGCAACGAACCATTCAAGTACAACAAACCCGTTGTACCGTTGCCGCAGTTGGCATTTTGTTTGGCAAGATTCCACGAAACCGTCGCGTCGCCAGAATAGTCTGACTCCCAACGTCGCACCGCGTGATGCACAACGCCGTTGTTGTCACCGTTTGGATGCCCCGATTCTTGAGCCACCGTGGTCCACGGTACATTGTCTCCATCCGTGTTGGCTTCGTCCCAGTTGCTGCCCGCCCAAACCCAAGTGGGTCCAGCGAACGCTTGGAAATCCCCAGCTCCATAAGCGCCGTCGGTGTCGGCACTGGCATCATAGAAACCGTTAGTCCAACCATTGGCACCCTGAGTACCATCAGCAGACCAATCGGCAACGGAATCGGCGACAACATCCGCCGATACCAAAGAAGGTGCCGCCATCAACACACCAACGGCCACCATTCGCAGCAATGAAGTTACTTTCATTAGATACACCATCCATTCACAAAAATCACAGATGTCGGAAATCGACTACAAGGTCTCCTAGTTTGCCCAAATTTCCTGTCGATTTCAACGAACAACGATCAAATTCCTCAAAAAGCTTAATTCGCGCGTTCAGTAACATGAACAAGGGACGAAGATCCGGAAAGAATTCAACGCGAGACACCGACGTCCGTTCGGTTCGAATCGAGCTTACTTGCTTCCGGAGAGCTGCAGTTGTTCCAGACGTTTTTTGACGGGTTCATAGTCTGGGGAAATGTCCTGCGCCGCTTGGTATTCTTTGATCGCGGCTTCGGGATTGCCCAAAGCTTCCTGGGCTAGGCCGTGATTGAAGCGAGCCAAAATGCTGCCCGGAATTCCGTCGGCCAGGCGTCGAATATGGGGAAGTCGGCGTTGCGTGTCTTGGACAATGTCCCCTGTTTGTTCTGTTCGATCAATCGCCTGCAACACGATCAGCGTACAGAACGGAATGACAAACAAGGACCACAGTAATCCGTGCCGCAGGCCTTTCGGCAATGTCCATCGAGTTCGCGCCGAATCATTCGCGGCGATATCAAGCGAGCTTTGCGTTTCACTTTCGCGCAGCTTCCAAATAAAGCCGTCAAAGTAGTAGTGCAACAACGTCGACGTCAGAAAAAACGCCATCAGCAAACTATGCCATTGAATTTGCGTGACATACTGTGCGCCAACTTTCAACGAACCGTACGCGGCAATCAGCCCAACATACAACAGAATGAAGATGACTCGAGGCTGAAAAACAAACTTCGTAAAACCTTTCAGCGTCGAATCCTTTTTTACTCGATTCCGATTAAACGCCCAGACAATCGTCAAATACTGGACATCATGAAACAATTCAAAGAACGCATACGCCACGACAATGTTGGTGATGGTGGCGGTGGAATACCAAAACGAACCAAACGTGGCAATCATCAACGCGATTTTGACTGGGCTAGGCCGCGAGCCGCGAATATAACTAATGACCAAGTTCAACAAGAATGCTGCCGTGATTCCCGCCAGCAACGCCCAAGTGATACTGCGCAGCGAGTCAAACGTTTCCGTGGCGGGGACGGGCAGTCCGGCGGTGTAGAAATTATTGACAAAGTTGTACAGTGTGTTGTCATTCAAGATGATGGCTGCGGCGAACCAGATCAAACACATGCCCCAATCCAGCCACCGCGTCACCGGCGAAAAACAACGCACTTTGGAATCGTAGATACGAACAAATCCGTACGCTTGCATCAAGTAATGCCACCATCCCCAAATCATAGCAATGGAAATAATGCTGGCGTCCAATTGATTCAGAAATGCAAAAGCGCACGTCAACATCAACAAGATAGGCGCCACCAAAAAGCGAACGCGAAAACGTCGAAACAATGCTGGATCACCGTAGGCGCGCATCATACCGGGTAGATGATGTCCCACTTGCCACACCATGATAAACGAAGCAATCATCGTGGCGCTCCACATCTGCTTGGCGGTCAAGAACCCCAGCAAGATAATCACGGGCGAACCAATGATCAGCGTCATGTCGGCCGCAGGACTGAGGATCCAATAAGATGGTCGCTGGTTCAACGGTGCAGTGGAGGATGATTCGGTGGAAACATTGGCGGAAGCCGGCACGATGGTCGTAATCCTGTTAGATGGCCCAAAGGCGGAGCGATGTTGGAAACAAAAGTGGGGCGAACCTGTTCGAACCGCGTCTGGAATCGGTTCGCGGAACGAGGGAGTCCTATTCTAATCGAATCTAGTCGACTGCCGTACGGTGAATTCGCAGCGGCGGCCTTGGATTAAACTCTGTTTTTCTGATTTTTTCCATTGATTTTTCGCGATGTCGAACTTGTCTTTAGGTCCGTTCGTACCCTAAATTATCGACAGCACCAAACCGCAAGAGCCGGGGGAGCGCGGTGGTGCAGACTGTGGTCGTATCTGGTACTCGAGAACATTCGCACAGTTCAAAGCATTGTCAACGTATGTACTTGGGACATGATCCTTCCTGACCGACAGAAAATGGCGTCCATGGCAACATTCGGTCTATTCGGCGTGCGCTGCGAGCTGCACCAACGACCGGACGGGACGTTTCTTGCAGCCAATTTTGCTATAAAACAGGTACTTGGTATTAGGGGTGGTTTATGACAGAAAGATCGACGGAAACGCCGATGATTGAGGCCCATGGCCTATCCAAGTTTTACGGCGCTTTTGCAGCCTGCCGGAATATTTCGTTCACGGTGAATCGAGGCGAAGTGGTGGCGTTCTTGGGACCCAACGGTGCCGGGAAAAGTACCACCATGAAATTGCTGACGGGCTATTTATCTGCATCCGAAGGGTTCGCTCGGATCGCCGGACATGACATGGCGCAAGACCGCATCTCGGGTTCGGCCAACTTGGGCTATTTGCCAGAAAACGGACCGCTGTATCCCGACATGACGCCCGCTTCCCTGTTGAATTTCTTTGCGGACGCACGAGGCATCTCGGGCAGCGATCGAACTCGGCGCATCGGCGAAGTCGTCGACATCTGCATCTTGGGATCGGTCTACCACAAACCGATCAGCAAGTTGTCCAAGGGGTTTCGTCAACGAGTGGGCATGGCGCAGGCGCTGCTGCACGACCCCGATGTGTTGATTATGGACGAACCGACTGCGGGCCTGGATCCGAATCAGATCAATGAAGTGAGAAACACGATCCACAGACTGGGTCAAAACAAGACGATCCTACTTTCCACGCACATTCTGCAAGAAGTAGAAGCCATGTGTAATCGCATTATCATTGTCAATGAAGGACGCTTGGTGGCTGACGGACCCGTTTCCGATTTCTCGACGGGTGGCAAGACGTTGGATTCGGAATTCCGACGTTTGACCACTTCCACCAAGTCTCATCACGTGGCGTGACCGGATCGGCAAATTCGTACGTCACGAATGGCTTGGCCCAACCAAACAAGAATCAAAGATCGCTTAGGAATCTATCATGAATGAAGTGACTTCGATCGTAAAACTTCTGGTGATTGACGCCGTATTGGTATTGATCTGCGTTGTCATCCTCATGGCTTTGTCCATGATCAAAAAGGCTACCTACGCAGTCTACAAACGGAATTTGCTCAGCTATTTTGCCAATCCGGTGGGTTACATTTTCCTGTGTGCGTTTGTCGCTACGTGTTCGGCGGCGGCGTTTGTAGGTTTAGGTTCGACCAACGAATTTTTCGTAACGAATCTGGCGAACCTGGATCTCCTGAACGGTTACATCCAATGGATTTTGTTGCTGTTCATTCCCACCATTACCATGAGCCTGTGGGCCGAAGAACGTCGTCTGGGTACCGACGAACTGCTGCTGACCATTCCGGCCAGTGACTGGGACATTGTCTTGGGCAAGTACTTGGCATCGGCAGCGATTTTCGGTATTTCGCTACTGGTTTCGCAGATTTCCAATTTCGTGGTGCTGGCGTTGTTAGCCAAGGGCGATGTCGATATTGGCCTGTTCGTCACCACTTATTGCGGCTACTTCATGATGGGCTTGGCCATGATTTCGCTGGGAATGGTGGTTTCTTTCCTGACCAAGAACTTGGCGATCGGATTCATCTTGGGCGTGTTGGCCAACGTGCCGCTGGTATTTTCGCACGACTTTAGCTTTGCCGAACAATCGTTTGACTTTTTCCGAGGCGTCGTGAGCTTACGGTCGTTTGTCTTCTTTGCGTTGGTGATCGGTTTGGGTCTGTACTTAAGCGTGGTGCTTATCGGCCGACGTCATTGGTACGGCGGCAAAGATGGCGAATCCAAAGTAGGACATTACTTGTTCCGAGCGATCGCGTTAGTGATGACGGTGGTTTGTTTGTCAATGTTCTTTTCCAAGAATGTTTCCATGCGTTACGACACCACCACGGAACAGATTAGTTCGCTTAGTCAGAAGACGGTCCAGTTGGTTCGCGATGTCGACGACGAAAAAGTGGTGGTAGTGGAAGCGTTTATCAGTCAAGACATTCCGGAAGACTACGCCCAAACCAAATCGGACCTCATCACCAAATTGAACGAATTCAACGCAAAAGGTGGTAATCGACTTCAGGTCCGAATTTTCGACAACTTAGAGCCGTTTAGTGACGAAGCGGAACGCGCCAACGAACAGTACGGAATCAAAGCCGTTCCGGTGACGGTGACCGAACGCGGAGCGATGAAAAGCGAAGAAATCTTCTTAGGCGCCGCGTTTACGTGTGGCCTGGAAAAAGTGGTGGTGCCGTTTTTTGATCGAGGCATCCCGGTGGAATATGAATTGATTCGGTCCGTTGCTACCGTGTCGGGAGAACAGCGCAAGAAGCTGGGAATCGTCAACACGGGGGCTCGTCTGTACGGTGGATTCGACATGCAAACCATGGGACAAACGCCCAAGCAGTTGATTGTCGAAGAATTGGAAAAGCAGTATGAAGTGGTCCAGGTTGATGCTGGATCGCGGATCGAAGAAGAACTGGACGTGATGCTGGTGGTGCAACCGTCGTCACTGAACCAAATGCAGTTGGACAATGTGACCGAAGCGATTCGCAAAGGAATTCCCACAGCGATCTTTGAAGACCCGGCGCCCGTCATGATCCAAGCGGTGGGAACCAGCCAGCCCAATCCTCCGCGAGGCGGTGGTGGGATGTTCGGCGGAGGCGGCCCGCCCGAACCCAAAGCCGATTATCAAAAACTGTTCGCCACGCTGGGCATTGAAATGTACGGCCGCAATGACATGGGCCAGTTCTCGGCGGACGTCATCTGGCAAAACTACAATCCGTACAAAAAGGCACAAGGACTGCCGCAAATGTCGGCGGAGTGGGTCTTTATCAGTCCCGACAACGTAGACGCGGACCAACCGTTTAACCCCGATTCACCCGTGGTATCTGGACTCAACCAGCTGCTGCTGTTGTATCCGGGCGCCATCAAAAATCTGGAAGCCAACGGATTGGAGTTCACGCCATTGGCTCAAACGGGCAAGCAAATGGGCGTGATCAATTTTCAAGATCTCAGTTCTGCTCGAGATCCCATTGAACTGGAATTTTTGCGAAAGAGTCGCACCGCTCCGGAAGTGGTTGCGACCTTGGCCGCCTGGATCAAAGCCAAAGACTACAAACCAATCACGGACCCAACGGACGAATCAGCCACGGACAAGGCAGACCCTGCGGACGCGGCCGCCAAATCCAGTACGCCTGAAAACAACATCAACGTCATCTTTGTGGCGGACATTGATTTGATGGGATCGGATTTTCTACGCATCCGAGCTCAGCCCGATATGGGCGG
>JAGQOZ010000138.1 GCA_020426955.1 Planctomycetales bacterium | reverse complement strand
TCTCCTTCGGGTGACGGAACGAGACCGGCCTAGCGATCGTTGGCAATTGGAGATGGCAAAGCCCATCTTCCGTTCCGGTTTTCCACCCAACCTTGCCAACCATCCGTGCTGATGAAGATGTCCGAGTCTCCGTCTTGATCCAAGTCGGTTGTGGTGATGACCGTGGGATACCAGAGCGTGGCGTCGAATAGAATCGAATCCGTGACCTCCGTATGTAGCGGCGAAAAAGAATTGATGCGGGCTACTTCGAGCTTTCGAACGGAATCTTCCGAGTAGTAATTCCAGCCAATGATTTCGGTCCGACCATCTTCGTCCAGGTCTATAAACGCAATAGGTGACTCAATCGCCACATAACCCAAAAGTGAGAATTCGCCGGCGGCATTCGTGTGGATCGCTTCGCCAAGAATCATGTCGAGATCGCCGTCCGAATCGATGTCATGGAATTGCGGCAAATCGTCGTAAGCGTGTTCCGCAAGATTGGTCGATTCGCCGAGTTGGACCTTATCTAGCAATCGAGCTTCGGGGCCTACAAAGTACGACCTCACTACGCTTCCAAGCGACGAACTCTTAAGGGTGACAACTAGGTCGTCTATTCCATCCTGTTGCAAGTCTGCAAACTGAGCAAACAGGAAGCTGTAACGTCCTCGATTTTCTAGTAGAATCTCTGATTCACTAAAATCGCCAGATTCGTTTTGGGCAAACCAAAGCAATCGGTAAACAGACGCCGTTACGTTCAATCGTTCCCACGTCACTGCTAGAACATCTTCGCGTCCGTCTCGATTGACGTCGTAGCTCAAGACTTGAACCACCGTACCTGGCGCGGCCAAAGCTTGAGACACTACAATCTGTTCTTCGTAGATTGTCATAAAATTCAAGGAATCTGCCGTGGCAACCGCCACGGTGGTATGATTTTCCATCGGACGGTTTACGACAACAGCAGGTCCGTAGTAGGCGTTGGCACTTGCTACGAAGCTGCCAAAGCCCGCACCCTGATTGAAGTAAGTCCCAAGCGAGATCCCGTTCGCAGTTGGGATACTGGCCACAACGTCATTGTCGCCGTCCGAATCCACGTCCCCTAAATCGAATGCTTCAAATCGTCCTGGAAACGGCATTGGACTGTCCCCATTCCGATAGCCAGCCGCCGAATACCACCAAAATTCATCGTTGGCATCAAAGGTGACGACGTCGTCACGCCCGTCGCCGTCAACGTCATAAATGGCAACTACCTGCTGGGGCCCCAAATAACGGTGTTGCCAATCGAGTCTACCTGTACTGATATCCGACCAGGAACCATTGGAAACCATTATTTCCTTTCGTCCGTCTCCGTTCATGTCGATGACAAAGAGTCGAGTGTTGAAGTACGGCCCAAGCTCCGTGCTTTCCAAAGGGACGTCGATCTGGCCCGCATTCAATCCCAATCGCATGGGCCCGAAATTCTGCGGCACTTCAATCACGTCCTGATCGCCATCTCCATCCACGTCCAACGGAACCAGATCGTATGGCGTTTCTAATTCCTGCTGTAAGTGAATGTCCACTGGCGAATCAAAGCCCGTGCCCGTCCCGCGAGCGACAGCCAGAGAAGAAAACCGAGTCACACCGGATGGCATCCATTGACTGCAGCGGATGATGACATCGTCGGCATCGTCCCCGTCAAAGTCGGCAAACGAAATTTCCACATCGGCCGGTCCACTGGACGAACCGAAGATACGATCTAGCTGGTGCGGAATGTAATCGCCGTCAACCGTTGCCTCCAGCCATTCAACAACTCTAACCGTCGCCGAATCGACATCTGACCGGCTGATCACGAAATCGACATCCCCATCCAGATCGACATCATTCGCAAGCAGTGAATCAATCAAATGACCGCGATCGTAAATCAGGTTCGACGCCCCAAACGTGCCGTCGCCACCGTTCAAATGCGTTTGCAACAATGTTCCGTTCGCAATCACCACATCCAAGTGCCCGTCTCGGTTGATGTCAACCAATTTCAGCTCCCGGCTTGGCACTGCATCTGCTGGTAGCAGTGGGCCTTCAAAGGAAAGCCCCAGATTTGTCAGCACGCACCGATGCTCCAGTTTTTCGCTAATCAGTTTCCGTTTCGACTGCATCATCTGTCTAGTTCCTTGCTGATTGATTAATTGCGTACAGACCACGTATGGTTCTAAGGGGTATCCCCACAAACTGCAACCAAAGTGTGACACAATTGCACTAGAAAAGACGATCAGCGTTTGAATTTACCGCGTCGGCAACATGAAATTCACAGAATTTTCAATTCAACGCCAACCTAGACCCACAACCGTAAGCGGCCGTCCAGCATGTTCGGCAGGGCTTTTTGCAGGATTTTCTCGGCTTGCTTGGAACTGTAGCGAGAACTGACGTGCGCGGCGATGATCAGCTGGTTCTGGAACTTGTCTTGGCGAGCGACAATGTCGTCCAAATGGATATGACCCATTTTGTGAATCTTGGCGCTGCGGTGACGAGCTGCCAGGAAAGTAACTTCGGTCAGTAAGACTTCCGCTTCGTACATGATCGGATTCGCGTCTAGTCCCTGCGGAGTGCTGTCGCCCAGATAAGCGATTCTGGGCGTTCGACGTTCTTCGGAAACTTCGGTCCCTTGCAAGCGAATGTCTCGAATCTGTTCGCCAGTCAGATTCGTATACTCCGGCTTTAACTTCTTGCGCCGTTCCCAAACCACATAACCCACCGAAGGAATCGTATGAAAGGTTTGGTGAACGGTGACCACCAGTTCACGCGAAACTTCGATCTCTTGCCCCGGTTCGACACCAATCAATTTGCACGGCAAACGACCTCGATCCAAGCGTCCTACCACCGCCAACAACCGATGCACGATATCCACCGCATACGCCGGCAGGTAAATGGTCGGCGGATCCATTTTCATCATACGGCGTCTGGCCACATAAACCGGCAAACACGCAATGTGATCCAAATGCGTATGGGACACAAACCAGGTGGATGTCCCCATGAAGTCCCAAGGCTGCGCACCTAGGTCGAACCCCAGTTTCATTTCGGGAATTCGCCAATACGTTTGCACCGCCGCTCGTGACCAACCTTCAATGGTCAAATCTTTGTACGAAACGCTGCGTACTGGAAGGTTTTTTACCATGCTCCGTTCCCAAACTTCATCCGCTACACAACACCACCGACCAAGGAACATTCTTCGCCGCAACAGTTACGCCCATTGGAAAACGCCAGATTCAACCAGTTCAATGCGTACGTCTTGAAGCTTGGCATTAGCGTTTTCTCGGTGAAATATCCTAGCCCCACGCGTCAGCGAGAGACTACCGAAACATTTTTCCCTCACTTACGTTTCGGGCTACGATCATCGCGACTTCCAAGCGAACACGACAGATGCAGTTGGCCGATTATTCGACAGACGACGGCGTTTCTCAACCAAGCGACAAGCCCTCGGCGGGACAAGGTTCGCACAAAATTCACGTGCTTGACAGTCTAGTCGCGACATTCCATCGTCAAAAGGCCCCTTGATTTGGACTCATTCGCATGCTTATCCAGATTCTGTTCGCCACTGAAATGCCGATTTTGTAGAATGACGAATGACCGTTGGCTCGGGCCGCAATCGAACGGGCCGAGGCACCCGTTTTCAAATTCAGGGGTCATGAGGGGTTTCTGCTGCAAAGGAGAAGACAATGGACGGAAAACGCAAATGGCAGTTTTCGTTGCGAGACCTAATGGTCATATTGACCCTGGCCGCGATTCTTTTGGGCATCTCGCTGCCCGCCCTGCAACAAGCTCGCGAAGTCGCTCGACGCATCCAATGTATCAACAACGTCAAGGAGATTTCTGTGGCGTGTTTGAACTACGAAAGCACGTTTGGAAGCTTTCCGGTAGCCGCCCTAAGCTGTCAGGACTCGTCGTGGATTTCCACGGGTATTGAAAATGGCAATACGTGTCAGGGGCCCAATTGGGCGCAGCAGTTGCTAGGGTTCATGGGCGAAAATTTGGCGTATTTGCAGACGGCCAAATGCATGGAGGATTTCTATTCGGCATGTGACGATTGTGATTCGGGCAAGTTGAACGTGAATAGCCAGACTCCGCAATTTATGATTTGTCCGAGTTCAGCCGTTGGCCCAAAACTTCATGAATCACCGGTAACGGCACTCGAGAACCTGTCCAAGGGGAACTATGCCGCGACACTTGGTTCCGGTTTTTACAACCAGTCGATTGAACTCAATCGGTTTGTGGATACGCAACTTGGTGCTGGAATAGACGCCGCTAAGAAGACTCGGGGAGTGATCGTCGTCCGTGGCTCGGAAGACATTCTGCGAAGACGTCTAGAGGTCTTCGACTGCGATCTTAGGTCAAGATCGATGTGGAAATTCGCGCACGGCAGAGGCACCAAGCTCTCCGGAATCCATGACGGAATTTCCAAGACCATTCTGATCAGCGAAGTCCTCCCGTATGATGGCGATCCAGCTTCAAAGACGACTGTATCGGAAGACATCCGAGGAGTCTGGGCCAGCGTTTCCATGGGAGCCAGCACGTACAGTCACTACACGACACCGAACTACGACGGTGCAGATCCCAATTTGAAGGACACCATCAATGGATGCGATTCGTCCATTCCCAAGTCGGACCCTTTGGCTTGCATCCTGAAGACAGGCAACAAGTTTGATGTCGGATCGACCTTCGCCGCAGCTCGTAGTATGCATCCGGGCGGAGTGGTAGCGGCGCGAGCGGATGGAAGTGCTCGGTTCTATCCCAATTCGGTCGAACGAAAAATCTGGCAAGCCCTGGCAACTCGATCGGGTGGCGAAACAGAGCCGACAATCGAATGACATTTTCGTCCACGCAGCGAACCGACGGCAATCAGTTCTTGCCTTCCAGCATTTCCTTCACCACTTCCACGGCTTTGTCCAGCTGAGGATCATTCCACGGAGCATATTCTTCGTCGGGTGAATTGGGAATAGCGTCGCGGAGTCGTCGCTGCTGCAGCATTTCCAAATAGCGGTCCGTATCCTTTTCAGGATCCAACGTCACGGTCAGGCCTTCGTCTGGTGTAACGCCCCATTCGTCAGCTTCGGTGGCTCCTTCGAACCGATGAATATTGTGACCGCTAGGGCGCCAATACGATGCCGTGGTCAACCGCAACGCACTTCGTCCCGATTCCATGCGAATCACCGTTTGCACCGAGCCTTTTCCCCACGAACGTTCGCCAACCACCTTAGCCATTTGGTGATCCTGAAGACACGCGGCGAAAATCTCCGCGGCGCTAGCGGAAAAGCGATCTACCAGCACCACCATTTTCCAATCGGAAGGAACAATCGGCGTTTCTCGGGCAAACACCGGATCGGGCTGGGCGTCTCGTCGCTTGGTACTGACAATCAGTTCACCTTCAGGAAGAAACATGTCACAGATTTCAATGGCACCCAACAGCAGTCCACCCGCGTTATTCCGCAGGTCCAGAATCAGGCCATCGATGTTGCCGTTCAACGAACGCAGTGTGACGCGAAGTTCGCTGGCGGTGCGTTCTGAAAAACTGCGAATGCGAATGTAACCGATTTGCGGATCTTGCTCTAACGTGAAAATCCAATTCCCGTTCGTATCGCGTCGGTCGCCTTTGATCGATTCGACCGTAATTCTGGCTCGTTCAATCGTAATGTCTAAAGTGTCTGGTGAATTGACACGTGCAACAGTCAATGTCACCTTGGTGCCGATTTCACCCTGAATTAGACCAACGGCATCGTCCGGACGAAACCCGTCCGTAGGCGTGCCGTCCACTGCCACAATCTTGTCACCCGAACGCACGCCGGCTTCAAACGCGGGCATGCCAGGCAGCGGATTCATGACCGTCAGCTGACCGTCTTCTAAACCAACTTCAATTCCCACTCCGGCAAACTCTTGCTGCATGTCTTGGTTGAATTGCGTGTAGTCGACGGGAGGCATGAATCCGGAATAGGGATCCAATTGATCCACCATGCCGTGCATCGCACTTTCGAACAGTTCGCGAGGTTCGATGGGTTCGACGTAGTTGTCAGAAATGGTGCTGATCGCGTCGGCCAAAACCGCTGCATAGCGACTTCGCCCCGATTCGAAGTAGCAAAGCACTGAAACCAAGACGGCAATGAAAATGGCCAACACGTTCCGTTGAGGCATGTTCCTGGGAAATCCTATTCGCTTGACATCGATTGATGGGGTTGTAACGATTCCATGGTGACAACATTGTTCGATTCCGCCGCCGGTGTCGCAACGCCGGGATATACTCTGTTGGGGTATCCGGATTTTCAGGCGTGAATTCCTGATTGGTTTGTAGTACCGCGGTCAGGCGGAATGGGCGTCAGATGCCTTCCCGCGTGACGCCGCACTGCCAACCATATGTGACCACAGCCGACTGTTAATCTATCAAAATGCGTTTCAAACGACTACGTAGGCCGCCGATGAGGATCAAGTTACCGACGCTGCTGGTGCTGATCATCGCATGCGCTGCGCAGTTGGGCTGTGAACCGCTGCGGATGCAAATTGGCAAGAAGTCACCTGCGCCTCCTTCATTGAAAGACCAGCTGGAAATTCGGCGACAACGATTGGTTCGCCAAGCGGAAGCGGAGCGTTTACAAAACGAAGGCCAGGCCGACACACCACCTCTCACTGGTTCGAACCAAGTCGATCCCAACGCATCCGCAAACGAATCGACACCGCCCACTACCATTGGTCGAGACGGTCGAATCATACGCTCGCGAGACGAATGGTCGTCCGCTGAAATTGCTGCGGAATCGCTAGGCCGTATCGGTGAGCCGGCAGTACCCGCGTTGGTCCAACTATTAGAACACCCCGACACTGCCACTCGGCAAATGGCCACCGAAGTGTTAGCTCGGATGGGAGATCGAGCTGCCACGGCAGTGCCGGCGTTGACAGAACGGTTGCGAGATGTCGACCCGGGGGTCCGGCGTTCGGCCGTCCGCGCGTTGGGGCAAATCGGTCCCAAAGCTGCCGACGCGGTGCCAGCGTTGATTGATTTTCTTCGCCTGGAAGATAACGGCTCGCCAGCGGCGCCCAACGCCACGGATAATCCGGCTCCGTAGTCAATTGGCCAGAACGGATCTTGCATCAGGTTCGGCACTTGCCTTTGGCAGCTCTTCGGTCTATCGTTCTTTCAAACTACCAAGACCGCTAACGACATTCGTTCGAGGATATCGGCATGCGGATGTTTGCAGTTGTGTTTCTGAGTAACTCCGTCTAAGTACTAAGTACCCGATTCTGTTTCGCTTGAATTAATGAACTATTTTGCTCACGGTCGAAACTACGTTGATTCGCCCTGGTTTCTGGCCGGTACCGCAGTGCCGGATTGGTTGAATGTGGTGGATCGAAAGGTACGAGCTCGCAAGCGAATGGCGTTGGAATACGTCGATCACGAAGATGCCGAATTAGCGCAAGTTGCTCAAGGCGTCGTGCAGCACCATCACGACGATGATTGGTTTCACCGTACGGCCGCATTCGCAGAATTGTCGTGGCAGTTCACGGTGGAAATCCGCGACCTCTTGGGGCAAGACGCGGGCCTGCGTCCCAGTTTCCTGGGACACATCTTGGTGGAACTTCTGTTGGATTCCGTGCTGAGTCAGCAACAACCCGCACAGCTTGATGCCTACTACGCGGCGTTAGAAAAACTGGATGTAGACCGAGTCACTTCGGCGGTGGAAACCATCACCGGCAAGGGCGTAGAACGCTTGACGGTGTTGTTGCCTCGCTTCAATGCGGAACGCTTTCTGTATGATTATGCCGATGACGAACGACTGTTGTTTCGTTTGAACGGCGTCATGAAACGAGTCGGCTTGGCACAGCTACCGAATCAATTGGTCCCTTGGTTTTCTGACGCTCGGCGCCGAGTGGCCGCGTCCGAAGACAACTTGCTAAAGCCTCCGCCGCAATCGTAGTTGGACGTCTTATCTCGCGATTGCTTCTCACCAAAAGTTCAAAAGGCCAGACGGTTTGGAAGAGTGCTTCCCAGAGCGGTAACGAAAAAGGAGTCGGATCGAGCCAACCAAATCCGCAAAGGCTACGAATGCCTGTCTTGCCGCGTTCCTGCCCAGGGTTTAAGCTGACGCTCGAACCCTGGGAAGTGGATGCGTCGTCAGCTTATCCGATTCTCGTCACAGCTCATTAGCCATTGTCACTCGTTTGAGGCGAAGCTAGATTCATGCCGAACCCTCTGCAAGTATTTGCCGAAGCAAATTCCGTTACGCTGGAGATCGCTCGCAGCGCATTCGAGCATTTGCTGATGGCCGTGAAGGCTCATCATTTGCCCGCTTCCGCGCATGCTCAAATGCACGATTACTATGACCGAATGATTTTGGCGGAACGGTATTTTCTGCATCACTTTGCACCGTATTTAATGGAACTAGACCACACGTTTCAGGTCAAAAAAGAACGACCGAGATTGCTCGATTTAGGTTGTGGCGTTGGCACGCAAGCTTACTTGATGGGTTTGCGAGGCGCTTCTGTGTACGGCATTGACTTCAAACCCAGCCGAGCCGCCGCCGCACAAGCAATGAAACCCTGGTACACAGACAGTGGGGGCCGAGACGTAGAAGTGACCGTGGATCACGGTGATGCATTTCAGATCTTAGATCAGTTGGAACCCCATTCGCATGACGGAGCTTATACGCAATTCGCGTTAGCCTACATGACTCCGCATGAAAGGATGTTGCGGTTGATTGATCGAGTGGTTCGTCCTGGAGGTCGCATTTTGTTTCGCGAGTTCAACGCAGGAAATATTTATAATCGCATCTACTCGAAGGTGGACTGGCTAACTCCCCAAGCATACCAACAGATAGGGCAATCGCTGGGCTGGCAGCTTGAGTCGCAGCAATACTACTGGCTATTTCCCAAACCGCTGATCAACCATTCTGTGACCGGCAAGTTAGCTATTAGCGCCGAGGAGTACTTGGCTCGTTTTCGAATGTTCCGGCCGTTCACCGGTTCCGTGACTTTGGTGTTCCGCAAAAATTAGTCATATCAGTTCGAAACACGAATGGACGCTAAATCTTGGTCTTGAAGCGTTACGTTCGCTAACTTGCTGGAATTGTTGATGCGAACCGCATTCACCGAATGACTACCTCTAGCCAACGACGTAGATTCGCTGCCAATGATCGCGATCGGCTGCGAAAAGGCTCCTTCGCCCGTCTTCGAAATTGTCCATTCCCCAAAGCCTTCCGGACGAATCGAAACCGTTCGAACCTGCTCCCAGAATTGGCACACTTCGCCAATGGATGCGACCCATAATTCTCCTTCGTCACGCAGCTGCGCCATGTACCGCAGGTTCTGAGCGAACTTCTTTGACAACTGCCATTGTCTGGTTTCGCGATTCTTTACGACCGCATGGCTTAAATGAGCTCGACTGGTTGAAGTGAGGTATGTATGAGCAACATGCAGTCCATATTCGGCGATAAGCTGATCCACTGCGATGGGATGGTAGGCGTCGTCCACATCGTGAACCGCAATCGTGTTGAACAACCAACGAGCGACACCGCCTTCTGCGATAGATTCGTGTTCGCGATAGAGTATCGGTGTCATGGATAGTTCTTGTCTGGGGCCGAAATACTGGTTCACGATCGCTCGTAAATTGTCCGGCAGAAGCGACTGCGCGCTAAATTTGGCAATTTCCGAAACGGCCACAGGTAGCGAACGAAGTTGTTTCTGAAATGCAAACCGTTCGATATGTCGATGTGCTTCGAAATACTGCTTCATGGTCCTGTCGGGCGTCATCTGAAACATGATAGCTGCCATCTCGTGCGGAATTGCCCAGGGACGATTACTACTTACAGCGCGACCGACCGCTCGAGGAAAATCTTTGATGTAACTTCTGCCGGAAAAATTATGCATGTGAGCCTGATTAAGCGATCTACGCGGAACCGCCAGCCCAAAATCAAAACCCGCCCATATGCAACGAATCCCTAACGGCTCCATGACTTGATGAAGGTTGTGGGTGTGTCGCCGATCCCAACCGGATAGGCGGTAGTTGCAATGGAAACTTCGACCGTGATCAATCCACGTCATGGGAGCATATCGTTTAAATGGTTCGATCAGTTCAGCAAACGCATCCAATGCAGGTTCTTTGCTTTTATGTATGCCGTGCGGGCAAATCTCTATCGAATCGGCATTCGCATCGTTACAAAGCTCAGCAAAACTTGGGTTATGCAATCCCGCTCCGTGCGCATCATCAGTTTGCGTGAAAACAGATTTGGTAAATGGTAGTTTCAATCCCGCGAAGCCGTCTCGCGCATCGCGGCGATCCGCTTGTTGCGAACCATAGAACAAGGCATCCACTTTTTCGAAAGTATCATGATCTGCATGGTCCGTGATAGAAATAAGTGCACGACGTTGATCTGGAAAGCGACCAGCGACAATGGCTGGCTGCGGTTGATCCGTTTGTACGATCCGGATGCGGGCTTCCAATACATGTCCCTTGGGAAATGTATAATGGTTGTGCCAATTCCAGAATCGCGGACCAGTGAACGAGAATCGAGGATGGGCGTGCAGGTGATCCAGCCACAGCGTGAGTTCCATTTCGCTTTGCGAGTCACGCGAATGGTAATCAATGTCACACGCCGGTAAGAGTTTTTCACTAACCAGTTGCATCCACCGCCTGCCATTGGTGGCTTCCCAAAAAAGAGGCGTGGTTGCATCTAATTTTGAATTTCCAATCGGTGGCGTCGCAAGTCTGTAGTCACGATTCAAAAGTTTCACTCGCGTCATGCCGGCACCCATTTTCCAGCCGATCGAATGCGATTGAAATGGCTGAGTGAATTCGATGCGACAGCCAAATTCAACAACTTGTTCGTTCAGCCGATGGGCAGAAGTCTCGCCAATCGCTACGTCATTGCGCCATTGAAAACACAACTGTTGATCGTCACCATCCAAGGAAGTCTGTAGCGGTACAAGGCTGTCGCTGGCACTCTGCAGCTGGGGAACAAGCGCGGCTCGGAATCCATCAAAACCGGAGCCTGCCGAAGACTTGATAACTCTCAACGCGGGTTCGTGCCATTCCATTCCAATGTGCGAATCCAGCTTCGAGGCGGACATAGGTAACTCTTCTTCTGGCAGTTGTACGATGCGACGAATTCAATGGGGACACAAAAAAAATGCGGAAACTACCGGTGATCGCAAATTCGCCTGCGAATCACAGAAGCAATAACCGATCGAAGCAGGTCCCACATTGATCGGTCAACTTTCAGTTTGACGAGCCGATTTCCTTGAGGAAGATCACGCACCGGCAAACTCGCGGCGGCGTCCAAAACAACCGTTTTGGCAGCTCAGCTCGGTGGCCACTGAAAACTAGTTTACCAATTCGCACTTTTCGGCGGTACTACAAGACAGTTCGTCTGTCGCAGCGAACGACTGATGAAGCTTGCGGCCAGTCGCAGTTATCGCCGCCAACGCTAGCGTCAACTTTACCAGTCAGCCAAGAGAATCGGTTGGCGACGTTCATAATCAATTTTCCCACCAGTGAATTCCGATGGTTCGTTTCTAGCAGGGACCAACACATTCTATTCACCTCTAAGTCACGGTTATGCCATGTCGCGACAGCTAGTTCATCGTATTCTGTTTGCTATTCTGCTCGCATTCGCCTTGAGCTCGGCCAGCCATGCCGACTTGACGCGACCAGCAGGACCGTTGTGGGTTTCGGCCGACTACTTGATGTGGTGGACCGAAAGCAGCAAGACTCCGCCGCTGGTCACCACCAGCCCAGCAGGTACGGATTTCGTGGACGCCGGCGTTCTCGGGCAACCTGGGACTCGGACACTGTTGGGCGGCAACTTGAACAA
>JAGQOZ010000137.1 GCA_020426955.1 Planctomycetales bacterium | reverse complement strand
TGTGTCGTACGATGTGCAAATAACAAATACTAGCGACAGTCCATTAGTACTTCCGATCCTCCTGGTATTAGATCCTGTAGCTGGTTACACAGGAATTCCCGCAGCGACCGAATCGCAATCGAACGATGGAAGTTGGTTGGTCAACCTTGATGACAACGTCCCCGGTGGCGTGGCACTTTATCCAGGCGAATCAACGACTGGTCAAACTATTTCTGTCAATACACCCAATGACGAACGAGTGAATTTTGTCGCGTCAATTGCAGCGGGCACCGGCGCAAACAGTCCGCCCAAATTTGTATCCGATCCAGTTCTGCACGCAATTGTCGGGCAGCAATATGAGTACCGAGCCGAAGCTACCGATCCAGACCGCAACTCGATTATTTATCTCTTGGTGCAGGCTCCTTTCGGAATGACCGTGGATAAACTGACTGGACTAATTCAATGGACGCCAACTGCGGATAGCCCGGTAGAAAGCCAAGTGCTTTTGCGTGTGTATGATTCGCATCGAGGTTGGGCACAGCAAGAATTTGTAGTCGTAACGGAGGGAGGTAATCATCCGCCCGAATTTACGTCAGATGCGACCCCCATCTACCGCGCAGAATTGGATTCCGTTGTCTTTCAAGTCTCAGCGATTGACCAAGACGAGGACGCCCTTGAATTTTGGGCAACCAATCTTCCTGGCGGCGCGGTATTTGATCCGTCAACAAAGGGATTTTATTGGGGAGCTACCGCAGGCCAAGCAGGAACCTACCACGTTCATTTCACCGTGTCGGATGGTCACGCCGAATCACATATAACAAGGACTATCGAAATACGTCCAATCGACTTGCCGCCAGTTCTTGTTCCAACAGGAGGACGACTGCTGACAGAAGGAGATGCGCTACAAATTCAACTTCACGCGACCGATCCTGAGGGAGACTCTGTTCGATATTCCGCAAGCGGACTTCCTGAAGGAGCCACACTGCATCCAATTACAGGCAAGTTCGAATGGACGCCCGGGTATAGCCAAGCTGGTGAATACCTAGTGACGTTTGCCGCCACGGCAAACAATCAAACAACGTATCAGGATTCCGTCTTTATTGTATTAAACGGAAATGGTGGTCCTGTATTTGATCCGCTGGAAAGTTGGCGAGTGTTCGAAGGTCAAGAAATCGTCTTTCGCGCCTTCGCATCAGACCCCGACAATCTGGGCTATCGAGCGCCCACGCGGACTGACGATGGTGAACTGGTCTATCCTGGGACTACGCCCACCGTAGCGTTGATTGCTGCAGGGCTGCCAGACGGTGCTTCCTTTGACGTTGACACTGGCATCTTCCGTTGGACGCCGGACTATTTTCAAGCAGGTCACTATCAAGTCACGTTTACGGCGATTGATGACGGCGACGGAACTTCCGAACGACTGTCAACAGAGGTAACGGTACCGATTCACGTACGCAATCTTAATCGTCGCCCAGAGATTGCGGAAATTGAGAATGTATTTGTAAATCGAGGCGACCAAATGGAAATCGTCATTCCGGTAACGGACCCTGATGGCAATCCACTGGTCTTAACGGCCGAGAGCGGCTTACCCGGTCGCCCCTTGCCGTCGTTTGTAACGTTCATGCAAAGAACGAACGGAGAAGCCGTTTTCTTGGTCACGCCTGGTCCAGGTGATCGAGGTAATCATCCCATCTCTCTGCGAGCCATCGACAACGGAGGAAGCGAAGGGCGTTGGGCCGCACTGGACGACGAATTCGATTTTATCATCAGCGTCCATTCCGAAAACGATCCGCCGATTATCGAACCCATTCCCACGCGAGTTGCCTTGGCGGGTTCGCCTTTTGTCTTACCTGTTAGAGTAAGTGACCTAGACCAAGAGACTCTGTTCTACAGTGTAATTGGGCTTCCCAATGCGACGATCGAAGAAGGTATCCGTTATGGCACAGCGGATATTCTCTGGAATCCCACAATTAGCGATATTGGTTCGTACACCGTAACGGTTGAAGTGGAAGACGATGGCGCGAATGGTCTGACAGATCCCGAAAAGACAGTCGAAACCTTTACTCTAGTCGTCCGCAGTACCAACACGCCGCCATCGCTTACACTGCCTGAAAATGTTCAGATCATGGAAGGCAGTTCAATTGTCTTACCGTTACACGCGACGGACGCAGATGGTGACAGCCTTTGGTTTACGGCCAAAGAATCACTTCCCAGCGGCATGACGCTGAATCGTGAATCAGGCGAAATTCACTGGACTCCATCCTTGATTCAAGCTGGTCTCTACTCAATCGATATTCAGGTCGATGACGGTGTTGATAGCGAGACAAGCACATTATCCATCGAAGTGCTGGACTTCAATCAATCACCCGTAATCGTTCCAATAGCGCCCTACTACGTCCGCGAAGGTTCCATTTTAACATTTGCAGTGGCGGCTGGTGATCCGGAGGGCGATCCCGTGACCGTTGTCGCGTCTAATCTGCCTGTTGGCGCGCGATTCGATGCAGTTACAAGTACTTTTCGTTGGTCACCAACAAATGAACAGGCGGGCGACTATTCGATTACGTTTGTCGCCAGAGATGACCACGGTAACAGCGATACCTATATCGTTCCGATACGAGTTGACGACGTTAATCGCTCTCCATTACTTAACGTTTCAAACCGCTCGGGAGCCGTCGGATATCCAATGGATTTTGTGCTGAATGCTGAAGACCTGGACCAAGAGTCTTCCCTCACATACAGCGCACTACGCCTGCCGTACGGCGCAAGCCTTGATCAAGCGACAGGGCGATTTACTTGGACACCAGGACCATCGCAATCGGGTGATTACGTGGTAACATTCCAAGTAAGCGACGGCCAAGCAGTCAACAGGCAAAACGTTCTTCTGAGAATCACTTCCGAACCAAGCGTGCCAACCGTTCAGATCGATCTGACGCCTAGCTTTCCAGTGTTACCGGGGAGTTCAATTGTCGTACGCGTTGTGGCCGGAGCGTTAAGTGAAATAGCAGAACTGCGTTTGACCGCCAATGGCCAGCCAATAGCTCTGGACGGATTCGGACGGGCAACTCTTAATCCATCTAATCCAGGCAAGATTCAATTAGTCGCTGAAGCGGTTTCCGTAGAAGGTACGACTGGTCGCACTACCTCTCAGATTCGAGTCCGTGACACCAGTGATCTAGCGCCGCCAGAAGTCTTGATCAATTCACCTTCGACTTCGGCAATCATCTCCGAATCGGTACCCGTGCGTATTTCTGCCAGCGACGCGACACTTGACTATTGGCGAGTCGAAATCGCACGGCTTGGAAGTAGTGATTTCAAGACCATTGCCGAAGGTGAATCTGAACTTCAGAATGACTCAATCTACGTTCTCGATCCCGCGTTACTTGCAAACGGATTCTACAAGCTTCGCCTTGTGGCGGCCGATATCGACGAACGAGTTTCCACTACTGAAATTCAACTAGAAATCGCCTCAACTACAAAAGATACTTACCGGACAAGCCAAGTCGATTTCCAACTTTCCTATGGTACAGGGACGTTTGACCTAACCCGAACTTACGACTCGCAGTTGGCAGAAACTCGGGGCAGTTTCGGTAATGGCTGGCGTCTTGCAGTTGGAGACTTCCTACTTCAAACCAGTATTCGACCAGACGGCCGCGAATCGCTTGGCGTTCACGAACCGATGCGAGACGGGACTAGAGTCTACCTCATTGCACCCGACGGACGGCAAATCGGCTTTACGTTCAGTCCCAGGCTAACCGTGTCAGGCGCCATTGAAGCCTACAAACCTCGTTGGGTGGCTGACTTTGATCATTCGTACACGCTGGAATCGACCAGCGCAATCTTAATGAAGGCTGGAACCAAATACTACGAATTCAGCACTGGTTTACCGTACAATGCATCCAGTCAGTTCTTCGACGGCCCCGCATTCACTTTAACTACGCCTGATGGACTTATGTTTGAACTGGACGGACACGGGCAAACGAGTTCAATCCGGTTCCCAGACGGCTCGCGCGTTCGGATTCATGAAACGGGCATCGTTGATAGTTCTGGCAATATCCTGGCGGGATTTGTCCGGGACAAATCGCACCGTATCACGTCCATTTCGACAGCGGATCAAACACTCAATTATCGATATTCGGACACAGGCCTCCTTTCCATGGTCGAATCGACCAACGGGGCGTCCGAGGCCGTTTATTCATACGATCAAGATCGCCGAATTTCAATCATCACAACTGCTGAAGACGGGATGGCCGTCCAGTATGCACCAATACAGGAAACACCGCTCGCAGCGGATCTAGGGACAATTACCAGCTTCTCAGAAAAAGATATCGCAGGCACCGCAGAATTAGACGACCAAGTTTATGTCATTCATATTTCGGACTCCGATCTACTAGCGGCGACTGGCGGCAGACTTGTGCTACGCACGTATTTGAGCACCGGTGATGGTCGTCTCGCCCCTATTGCTACGATCGATGGCACGATTCGCCTAGGGCAAAAGGTTCGTCCAGGTGAATCGGCAGCGTTTTTTGAAATAAATTCAGCCGGCCTCTACTTGCTGACGGTACCTATGGGCACTGGCGATTTCACGTTGCAGGTTGGTCTTGCGGGGGACATTACTCGAGACGGCATCGTCGATGCAAATGATGGACAGGCCTTAAGCGGTTCGTTCGATGCACTATTTGGGGATGAAACCTTCAATTCTCATGCGGATATTGATTTAGATGGTGTGGTTAACGAATCAGATCAACTATTGCTACTTGCCAACTATGGCTTTGTTACTGTTCCGTTGGGATTGTCCGTTGCCGCTGTCTCGATCGAGTTGGAACCGGAGAGTGACACGGGCGAAATCGGTGACGGCATTACGTCAAAGAACGCCGTCACATTGTATGGCACAGGCGAGCCGGGAGCTACAATTACATTGAGTCCTGGCGGTGGCCAGACGCAGGTCCAAGCAAATGGCCTTTACGCATTCTTCGACGTTCCCCTTCTAATCGGCAGAAACGAATTCTCGGCGCAAGTCCAGCAGTTGTTCGGTAGCTCGGTTTTGACCGACCTCACAATAATCCGTCAGGGCCAAGAGAGCGACGCACCAGTCGTCACGGTTCAGCTTTCTAACGACACCGGCATATCGCCTCGAGATCGACTGACATTCGATCCTTCGATCATGATTACAGCAATAGACGAAAGTGGTATTGGTCACCTTGAATTGTCAATGGACGGAGGCCACTGGATTGACATAACGGACCGATTAGAAGCCAGCAGTGTTTCACTACGTCAAAGCGAAATCGAAGAACTGCTGGCGATTACCATCCCGGATGGAAACCATCGTTTCGAAGTGCGTGCAACTGATCGACTGGGAAATCCGTCGACGACTGCCGTACTCACGTTTGTACTGGACACGGCAGCGCCACTGGCCCCCGAAGACGCTACGCTGGTCCCCGCAACGGATCTGGGGATCAGCAATCAGGATGGATTGACCAGCACTGCCAATATTGTGCTGCAAACGGCAGGCTTGGTTGGTCTGCAGGTAGTTGTCATGTCCGATGACCACGAGCTGACACGTTTACCAATCAACAGTGTTTTGTCGGGCGTTGTACCGATTTCGATACCAGTGCTACTGACCAACGAAGGCACGTATCAGCTACGCATTGCCACAGAGGATGGAGCGGGAAATCGTACTTTCGCCCTTCTGCCGGTTGAAGTGACGTTGGACCAGCAAGGTCCAGTCGCTATTTCCGCCGCCGCTCAGGTTGGCACAGACCAACAACTGGTCGTCATTAATGGTTCAACGGATGCCAATACCAACGTAGCACTGTACCGAGGATTGTCTGGAGACGCACCAATTTTCGTCGGCAAATCAAATGCCGATGGCAATTTCCAGTTCCAGAACATTGCTGTCGCGGTACCACAAGCTACATTCCGGGTTGTTGCCTTTGATGATGCAGGAAATTCGATACAGCAATCCATCATCGTTGAATCGACCGTTGCAGATACACGTGGTCCTCGACTCGCCTTACAATTACATCGAGATACTGGATCGAGTTCAAACGACGCCATAACTCGTGATCCTACGCTGGTGGGTATCGTTGACGATGCCAGCGAAATCGCTAGTCTTTCGATGAAAGTCGACGATTCTCCTGAAATCGACATCCGTTCGATCTTGAATGGGTCAGGTTTTGTTCTCACTAAAACTCAGCTGGAATCACGTCTCGGATTCCTTTTGGCTGACGGTTCGCACACTGTGGTTCTTGCCGCAACTGACAGCGAGGGCAATGCAGCCACGCCGGTCGAATTTACCTTCACGTTGGATACGGTTCGGCCAATAGTACCCAGCGAAATTACTTTGCCCATAGACAAAGTCGTACCAGTCGCTCCAGCTACCTATGTAACGCGGTTCTCGGATGTAGCAATTTCGACTTCAACAGACGAAGGTGTCTTTGTTCAATGGTTTGTGAATGGAGAAGCTTTTGGTATTCAAACTGGCGGTACTGCAACCTCGCTATCGTTAGGTGAGGCGAAAGACGGTGCATACCGAATCACGGCACAGGCACTCGACGCAGCTGGCAATTACAGCCCCTTTGTTTCTTCAATCGACCTAATCTTCGATACGGTTCCGCCTTTGACGCCCTCGTTTCAATTGGCATCTGAAGATGTCACGCTTGACGGTACGATACCGGAAACGTCATCCGACGTCGTGGACCTGGTCGGCACGACCGAACCTGGTGCCGAAGTCCAGCTTGTTGGTACAGGATTCTTCGAGATCGCCGACGATTCCGGCGAATTCCGCTTCACCGACATCGCCATGCAGCCCGGCGACAACACGTTGACCGTGAAGTCGATTGACGACGCAGGGAACGAGTCAACCTACACACGCGCGATCGTGATGGCCGACCGCCGCGGCCCCACAATCGAGATTCGCCTGGCAAGCGACACGGGCATTTCGGAGAGCGATGGAATCACCTCCGATCCAACGTTGACAGGTTTCGTGCGCGATGCAAGCGGCGTTGTGTCGTTCGAGATGCGCGTGGATGATGGAGCGTGGGTGGATGCGCTGCCGTTTGTGAGTAATGGGTTTGTTGAGATTCAACGGGCTGCTCTGGAGTCCGCGTACGGATCGTCATTGCCTGACGGATGGCACCGCATTCAGTTCAATTCCATAGATGGCCAATCGAATGAAACGCACATCGAACACTTTACACTCACGTTAGATACTGTGAATCCGCAGGTCGCGACGCCTAGACTGAGCGGGCAGAGCGACAGCGGGTACGACAATGCTGACCGTCTAACGAATGACTACGATCCGATCCTATTGCTACCGACTTTCAACGATGAAGCTGTTGTTTGGTACGTTGACGACGTTCGGGTCGATGAGCATCCTGCCTCAGACTCGTGGGAGTATCAGCTTCCATCGCTTCGCGACGGGGCACACGAAATAACGGCAGAGATTGTTGATGCAGCAGGCAACACGAGCAATCGTTCGTTGCCGCTATTTGTGACTATTGATACGAGCGTTCCATCCTTTGTGTACGGCTTGCCGAGTCGCGACGATACTGGAGAACTGGGGGATCGGTCCACAACCAAGCACGTCGTGAGCGTTGTTGGAACGACAGAACCTTTCGCTATCGTAGCTCTACTGGATTTGGGTATTGAAACGCAGGCAAATGATTCCGGTAGCTTCGAGTTACGCAATGTCCCGCTGGCATTCGGCGAGAATGTTATTCCGTACGTGGTTACCGATCAGGCGGGGAATGAGCTTTCGAGCCTCGCTCGTATCACGCGGGAAGCACACCCAGTCGTAAATCTCGCTTTCGGAGTAGACTCGTGGGTCGAGGGCGTTATTGAGTCGGAACGCCCAGTTGTACTGCTGCAGGCCGCCATAGACGATTCGATGCTTTCTGCACCCGTTGACCTCCGTGCACACCTGAGCAATGACATAATCTCGATTGATGAGACTTTGCTGGAATATGTCAATGGCGCCCCGTTGTCTCTTGCAAGACATACGCTTTACATCCGTGCCGTCGACGACCTTGGGAATTCGTCTCCGATCGTTGAGTTTGATTTGAATGCGTCGCCGCAGGTACTGCCGAAGGTTGAGGCGACAATTGAGAACAGCGGTTCCGCCGCGACCTTCTCCTATGTTGTTACGAATCGGGCTTCTGTGAGTGTCGCTAGCGCCGCGGGCGTTGCTGAAATTGCGTCACTGACTGCGGCAGTGCCAACTGCCGATGAAAATGAATGGGCATTGACGACCTTTTCACTTCCTGTCAATCCTGCGATCACGATTGCGGAAATCGCGTCGCCGCAAGGGTGGTCGTCCAACTACTCGCCTGGAGACGCCTCGATCGAATGGGTTGCTTCATCGATCGACTACGCAGCTCGCTTCGGAACGCCGCTCGAATTCCGATTCTCTGCGAACTCATCCGTTGGCGTGACGACCTACAGTTTTGCGACGGTCAACGCGACAACAGGGGAAACTCGCTCTCGCGTTGAGGATGTGATTGGCCCGGCGAAGCAGAACGGATTCGCTGTCTATGACCGGTTTGACGTGACGGCCGGTGATTCTTTGGTCATCAGTGCACCTGGCATCTTGCAGAACGATGCGGCACAGCCACACAGCGGTTCTCTGCACGTTTCCTTATTCGACGAAACCACGTCATGGGGAGTACAGCCGTCCATCACTCCCGAAGGCGCGTTGACCTATGACGCGAGTGGAACGGTGTTTCAATCGCTCGGTGACGGTGAGATCGTCATTGATCGAGTTCGCTATGAAGTATCCGATGACTCCACGACATTCGGGACGGTTGCGGATGTCGCAATCGCAGGCGTCAACGACCCACCCACCGCCGTCCAGGATGAGGCGATAACGGACGATGGCCGAGTCGCTGAGCTTAACTTTCGGTCCTCGCAGTTGGCCTTGATTCCCGTTTCCTTGCTGTTGGGAAATGACTTCGATGTTGACACCAACGACGTCCTGAGCATCGTCGGAGTCGCCGCAACGAGTGCCCGAGGAGCAACGGTGAGGCTGCTCGGAGACATGATCGAATTCGATCCGACCAATGTTGCGGAGTTTCAGGTCATCGCCGCTGAAGCGAGTATTCCGGATAGCTTCACTTATACATTGAGTGACCGATTCGGCGCGTCGGATACAGGACGCGTCGTTGTCAACGTGCATAGTGGAACTAACGTTCCGACGATAGCTCAAGATGATCGCTTCTCGGTAAACGACGGTGCTACGCTTGCAGTTCCTGGGCTTCCCCTGTCGGGAGTGCTAAAGAATGATTTCGACCCGGATGCCGTTGTGTCCGATGGACCGCTAACAGTCGCCGGCCATAGCGATTCCTTGATTGGTGCAGCCGTACATCTCTTCCCGAATGGTGGCTTCACCTATGACGCATCCGAAATCGACGCGATAAAGGCGCTCGCTGAGGGCGAGACCCTTGAAGACAGCATCGTCTATACGACGGCCGACGGAGCTCAAGCAACGCTAACAGTGGTCAATGTGGGACGCAACGATGATCCCACGGTAACGGGCACTCCAAGCTATGTGACTGATGATCAAGGCACGTTTACGGTATTCGCCGATGAGGGCTTGCTGCTCTTCGCAGAGGATCCGGACGAGTCGAATTTGCTTCGTATTGATGAATCCCTTAGCACGTCAGCAGAACGTGTTTCGATCAAATCAGACGGAAGCTTTGAATATCAAGCTGGTGCCGCGTTTTCACATCTTGCCGACGGGCAGTCTGCGACGGACCGTTTCACTTTCGTGGTTTCGGACGCTTATGGCGGGAGAGCCACCGGGGAAGCTCTCATCACGATTCGTGGCAAGAACGATCTGCCTTTGCCCGCCGACGATGGTCTTCGAATTGGGTACTCCACTCGATTCGACCTGCCGATTGACGTCAATGAAGCCAAGAGTCTTCTCAAGAACGATCGAGACCCAGATGATGGCGATCAGGTCAATGCGGTTGCCGAAACGATTATGAGTGAGCGAGGGGCCACGGTTACGATTCGTGAAGACGGAACCTTTATCTACGACCCGCGGAACTCGCAGGAAATCAGAGACGCAGCGGAGGCCGGGAAAGATCTCATAGACACTTTCACTTATCAAGTTACCGACGGAAGCGCGGAGGCTTCGTCCGCCGACGAGTTACCATCTGCGACCGCTTCGGTCCTCGTGCGAGTCAATGAGCAGGAATACGTAACAGACGTCGTCGCGGATACAGGTTTGTCGTTTTCATTCGCGGCCCTCGGCCAAGGACCGTCCATCAACAACCTGGGCGACGTTGGGTTCCAGGCGTCGGCGTACCATACTGCAAACGGCGAGACTAAGGTAATCGACAACCTCTTCCTGTGGGAGCCGGGAGCCTTCGACCTACTTCAGGCAATTCAACCTGGTTCTTTGAACTCGACTCCCGCCAGCGGGCGAGTGGAAGGGGGCTCCGCGACCGATGTTCCGCTTCATCGCTTCCACTGGAATGTACAACTCAATGACAGCGACATGATACTGGCGCATCGCCAAATGAACGTTGAGGCATTTCTCGGGACGTTGCTCGTTCCTGTGCCAGTTGCGAATGCCGACTTCGTGCTGACGTACGCTGAACGTTGGAATCTTCGGGAGACAGACGATCCCGATAACGTTGGCAAGACACGACTGCCTGTCCAATCGGCGATGGGAGATTCCGGTTGGCTGGGCGCAGGCGGCCGCTGGGGCGATCCGTTTTTTCGCGACCTATTCGGTGCAGCTGTTGGGTTGCTGACGTCACCGTTGTTCGGCGGTTTTGGCCTTAATCTGGCCTTTACCGGCGCGCTCGGCGGAGGCGATGCTGCCGGTGGGCTTCGACCAACGGCATGGGTGATCAATCCGATTTGGGCGACCAAGTTCTTTTCGGAACTGGACCGCAAGAACGGAGACTTCTCGATCATCTATTCTGGCGGGTCACTGAACAATGCGAATCAGACAGCGTTCCCAGCTACGCTCAGCTCGCTGCACAACAAAGCCAATCAGCTTGTAACCGCCGTACACACTAATTTGGGCAGCATCCAGCAGCTAGGAATTGGAACGCCTGGGTTCGTCGCGCAGCCCAAGCTCTCCGACCCCGAACCGAATTCTGGCCAGAGCTGGATCGTAGTACGCAACGAGACATCGGCAGGAAATCAAATCTTTACGCTGCCCTACCAGCTTGGTTCGGCCCCCAATAACTTTATCGCCGGTCCCAGTAATGGATTTGTTGAGATTGGTCCGTACCCGTCAATTACCGACGATGGCTCAATGGTCGTCTTTGCAGCTGTCCACCGCGACCATGGGCGCGGAATTTACGTCGCCGATACCGTCAAGGGCCACTTCACGAAAGTCGTCGGAGTTGCCGAAGATGGGCATCTTGATCCGGGCGAGTCGCTGATCAACGACGGGAGCATTGAAGGCACGGACGCCGGGGTGTTTACTCACATTCCCGTCGATGACGACGCGCTTGACATGCATTTGGGCATATCGCGTCCGGAGCCAGGTTCAGCACGCTACTTGATCAGCTTCATGGCGACTCGCGTTGGGCTCTTTGATCCCGTCGATACGCTTCAAGTCGCTGAATTCACTTTGCGCTCGAGTCCGGAAGGCGAGGGCTATTTACCGATCGATCCTGAGATGCCCATTGAATTCACGACCGTCGCGGCGTTGGGGCAAGCGATCGACGGTGTCGGAATCGTTAATGATATCCGTATGTTTGACCCGCTAAATACAAGCGGTCAGGTGGCGTTCTGGGCAAAGACGATCGGTGGAAACGAGGCGATCGTACGAGCTCGACCAAAATATATTAGCGATTTGAAATACGACACCGACCTCGATGGGTCAATCGACCGAGACCCCTCCAACAATAATGCCGACGAGAATCTGAA
>JAGQOZ010000136.1 GCA_020426955.1 Planctomycetales bacterium | reverse complement strand
GTCGTCCCATGCCTCGTCTATCTGGAATCGCAGGTCCGTTGCTGATTGTTTCATTGTTATTGCATAGCGGTTGCCAGCCCGAGCTCAATTCGCTGATGGAAACGCTGGAATCGCCGGATCCCACCGAACGCCTGGCCGCTATCAAACAAATCGAAAAACGCATTGAGAGGCAACAGGCAGACGAATTAGACGCCAAGCCACTCGCTGCGGCGCTATCGGACGCGGACGCGATGGTTCGATATCGAGCGGCAAAATGTTTGGCTAAGCTGGAAGATCGAGCGATCCCGGCGATACCTGAACTGGCTGTGGCCATGCTGGACCAACAGAATGAAGATCGCATTCGCTACTATGCCGCCAAGGCGCTCTGCAAAATTGGCGACGACAGCCAAGACGTGTTGCCACAACTAATGCAAGCCTTGGATGATGCAAACGACGACGTGGTTTGCTATGCCATGCGAACCCTGGGCAAGATCGGCAGTTCCGCTCGCCCAGCCGTTCCTCGCCTACGCCAATTAAAGCGATCCAACAGCGTCGCCATTCAACAAGTGGCTGAAGAAGCACTGAACATGATTGACCAAAGTCAGCGTCAAGTGGCCGCAAACTAACGTCTAACACTTCCTGAATCTTAGAATCCTCAGATTGGCACATTCCATGACTATGCTGGAAAAACCTCGCGTCGCTTACGTCTTAAAGGTGTATCCTCGCTTTTCGCAGACCTTTATCGTCAATGAAATTCTGGCGCACCAAGCGGCGAGCCAGGCGGTGGATTTGTTTTCGTTGCGTCGACCCAACGACGGGCGTTTTCATCAAAAGTTAAGTCAAGTCACTTCGCCCGTCCATTATTTGGATCAAGTGCCGCACGCTTCTGACGAATTCCTTCAGCAGATTCATCAGACAGCCGAATCGTGCCCGATCGTTTGGGACGTCCTCCGTGACGAACCGCAGGCGACAACCGTCGAACTCTACCAGGCCGCTCGTTTGGCGACGGCCATTCGGCAGCAAGGCATCCAGCACTTACACGCTCACTTCGGCAATACGGCGGCCGAAGTCGCTCGATTGGCCGCCAAGATCGCAGAGGTCTCCTATTCGTTTACAGCCCATGCGCGAGACATCTTTCATGAAACAGTAAATCAAGCTGCGTTAGAGCGTCGAGTTCAGGAAGCCACACGGATTGTCACCGTTAGTCAGTTCAATATGGACTATCTACAGACGCGTTTTGCGCCGCATGCCAGCCGCATGTCACTGGTCTATAACGGGCTGAACCTGGACGAATTTGCCTATTCGCCGACGATGACACGTTCGCCGATCATTCTGGCCGTGGGAAGATTGATTCAGAAAAAGGGATTTGCCACGCTGATTGATGCGTGTGCCAAATTGATTCAGCAAGGTCATTCGCAACTACAGTGTCACATTATTGGCAGTGGACCATTAGAAAACGAATTGCGCCTCCGGATTCATCGCCACGGACTGGAATCGCAAATCCGACTACTCGGCGCGCTCCCATCAGAAGAAGTCCAAGCCAGATTACGCCAAGCGGCTTTACTGGCAGCGCCGTGCGAAGTTGCCGAAGACGGGGATCGCGACGGCCTGCCCACGGTGCTACTGGAAGCCATGGCATTGGGTACACCTTGTGTTTCTACAGCCGTCACGGGAATTCCCGAAGTAGTCTTTCACGGACAAACCGGCTTACTGACGCCACCCCAAGATGCGAACGCCCTGGCCGTAGCCATGCGGAGCTTGCTGCAAGATGCGAACCTGGCGAAACAGGTGTCGCAAAACGCACGACGCTTAATGGAAACATCCTTTGACATCCACACCAACACCAACCAACTGCGTGAACTCTTTCGCGAAGCGGCCACTTCGCTTGCGGGAGCGCAGTCATGACTTTGCCTACTCCGTCAGTCACTGCCAGTCCCCATACCAAAGCAGCGGGACATCGTACCGCCAAAATTTTGTTCCACACGTATAATCGCCGAGGCCTGGGGCATTTGATGCGAGGCTTCAATATTGCCACGCAGCTGAAGGCCTTAGCTCCGCAAACCGAGCTTACCTTTTTTGCCAAAGCCCCAAGGCCAGATGGATTTCATCAACTCGATTGCCACTACGTCCATGAAGCAGACGATTCGGTCGAACGCTGGAACGATGTGTTAACGCGCACCTCGCCCGATGTGGTCGTCTTGGATACGGTGCTGCCGAAGACAGCCGAGATGCGAAGTTCGCTTCAAGGCAAACGAGTCGCGTACATCATGCGAAAATGCGAAGCCATTCGCCAACAGCAAGTCTTGCAAGATCCGATAGTGGCTGCATCCGAACTGATTATTGTGCCTCACGAAGCAGCCGAATTTGATGCCCCAATTCCGGGACACCTACAACCCCAGACGCATTTTGTCGGCGCGATTGTTCGCCCAAGCGATCGCCGGAAACAACGTCGCTTGATCGAAAAATACAATTTACAGCACTCCACTTTCACGCTCGTTTCCACACCGGGCGGCGGTGGATTTCAAACGGAAGCCGACGAATTTCTGCAAACCGTTTCTCAGGTTCACGACGCGTTGTATTCGCACCAACCACAACTGAAACACATCGTCGTGCCAGGACCGAACTACCAAGGTTCGTTCGCACCACGCCCCGGCATGACCGTGGTTTCGCAAGAACCGGATTTAGTTCACTTGATGCCGCTGAGCCACCTATTTCTATCTGCCGGTGGCTACAACACCGTGACAGAACTGCGAGCGACCAAGACGCCAGCGGTATTCATCCCCAGTCCTCGTACTCACGACGATCAACGCGACCGAGTGATCAGGTTGGCTCAGTCTGGCCTAGCGGCGGTGGTACAACCCGGACCCAGCGCGGCGAACGAAATTCTTTCGCTTTGCGATGACCCACAGCGCATGGCTGCCATGCGAGCGGCTTTGCAGCAAGATCACATGCGCATCGGAAACCGAGACGCAGCAGCGTTGATTCTAGAACTGGCGGCGAAATGAATGGAGCCATCGAATTTGCTCGGCAACGCATCCAAGACCACCTGTGCGCCGCTGGTCATCAAATAAATGCGTACTGGTATTCTTTACGACACGAACCGCACCGCGAACATCAGTTTGTGGAATTCTATTTCGGTCAGGACCACGGCCCGCCACTGCGAATTTTCACGAAGCTTTTGACTTCAGGCGGTGGCCAGACCGCCTTTGGTGCTCAACACTGGCTGGATAGCCAGTTAACACCACACAACGTGCTCGCCGTGCCTAAGCCCATCCTGTACGATTCGCAACATGGCATCTTCGCTATGCAGCAGGTTCAAGGTCGAGACGTGCGTCAAGTTCACCTTTCGATAACCGCAACGGAAGACATTCGACGCATCGGCTCGGCACTAGCCACTCTGCACAATCTACCGGTGCCCAACCTTCCGCCCAAGATCATGGCGGATCATTTGAATGAACTCGTCCGACCTCACCCTATCACACTAGCCGCTCGGCTGCCTGCCTACCGAGACCAAATCCAAGACACACTGCGCTGGCTGGAAGCCACTGCAGAACGTTATACGTTTGTGGCAACGCCCATTCATCGCGACTTTCAGCTCCGACAGATTCTGCTGCAAGACCAACAAGTTTATGTGTTGGACTGGGACACGTTTGCCGTAGGAGATCCGGCGTTTGACGTAGCCTATTTGTTGGTCTATCTGGAAACTCATTTGCCTGCGGCATCCGCAAAAGAACTTTCTACCGACTTCTTGGCTGCCTATGGCGAAAGTCGCGAATGGTCCGAATCGCAGACCGACTTGATCGCACGCATTCCGCTGTATCAAGCCTTCAACTATCTTCGCCGAGCGTGTCGTCGAATTCGCTTGCAAGACACTCGCTGGCAGACTGAAGTCGAGCGTATGCTGCAGCTGTGCCATTCGACCGTTGATCCATGACCGGCGTTTTTTTGAAATTGTGCCTTCGCGTTTTTCGCCAAATTTCTTAGCCCGACGCGTCAGCGAGGGACCAGAGATTCTATGTCTCCTCACTTACGCGTCGGGCTATGAAAAAGCGCAACTTCAAAACCTGCGCCGACGGACAAAACTGCTAAAATAGCGAACTTTCAAACGCAGTTTCTGGCAGAGGCAAATCCATGGTGGTGTATCGCAAGCTATTTGTGCGGTTGAGTATCTTGTTTAGTTGTTGGCTAATGGCATTCTCTTGCCAAGCTCAGGATCGCAGCGTCCGGCCCAATATTGTTTTGATCTTTGCTGACGACTTAGGCTACGGCGACTTGCCGTCCTTCGCAGCGACCAAGATTCGTACGCCCCATATCGATTCGCTGGTGCAACAGGGAACCAAGTTCACCGATTTCTATGTAGCTCAAGCGGTCTGCAGTGCGTCGCGAGCGGCCTTGTTGACCGGTTGCTATGCAAATCGAGTTGGCATGGCCGGCGCGCTAAATCATACCAGTCCCACCGGCATTCATCCGGACGAACAACTGTTGCCGGAACTACTAAAACAACAGGGTTACGCCACCGGCATGTTCGGCAAATGGCACTTGGGACTGTCACCTTACTTCAGCCCGCTCAAGAATGGGTTCGACCAATGGCTGGGCATTCCTTATTCCAACGACAACACCAAGTACCATCCCGTGCTGTTCGATTCCATGCCGCCTTTGCCCTTGTTTGATGGCGACCAAATGATTGAATTGGATCCCGACCAGTCACAATTCACCAAACGCCTGACCCAGCGAGCGGTCGCGTTTATTGAAGAAAGCAAGGACGGACCGTTCTTTTTGTATCTACCACACATTATGCCGCACGTTCCCATTTTTGCTTCTGCCGAATTCCAAGGATCATCCGCGGCCGGTTTGTACGGAGATGTGATTCACGAAATCGATTGGTCCGTCGGTCAAATTCTGAACGCGTTGGACCAGCACAACTTGGCGAATAATACGATCGTCATCTTCACCAGTGACAACGGTCCCTTTCTGAGTTACGGATCGCACGCGGGAAGTTCGGGACCGCTACGAGAAGGCAAGTTGACGGTGTTTGAAGGAGGTGTACGAGTTCCCACGGTGATGCGTTGGCCGAATAACATTCCCGCCGGTCAAACGAATAAAGTTCCGCTGATGACCATCGATCTGCTGCCTACGCTGTGTAACTTGGCCGGCGCGAATTTGCCTGATCGTCCCATCGACGGCGTCGATGTTTCGAACGTGTTATTCGGCGAATCGACATCTTCGCCACATGAAGCGCTGGTGTTCTATAGCGGCACGGAATTACACGCCATTCGCAGCGGCAACTGGAAGCTCCACTTGCCGCATAAATATCTGACCGTCAACGGGGAAACTCGCACTGACGGCAAACCCGCCGGCTTCGGCAAACTGAAACCAAAGTCGATCACGGAAAGCGGAGTCGAAGGAATCGCCAGTCGCCATGGTTACCGAGTTGAAAACCTACCGCTGTCCTTGTTCAACTTGGCCAGTGACATAGGCGAAACGACCAACGTTGCCGAACAGCATCCCGAAATCGTCGAGCATCTGTCCACCATGGCCGAAAAATTTCGCCGCGAACTTGGCGATTCATTGACCAACACCACCGGCACCGGCGTTCGGCCCGTGGGGCGCAATGATTAACCATGGCCGATGTTTTGTCTTGACTTTGAAAGGTCCAATCTTGTTGCGAATTCTAATAGTTTCACTGATCACATTCGCGAATGTTTGTGTGTTTGCAGCCACGGCGACGCGTCCCAATATCGTGATCATCATGGCTGATGACATGGGTTATCGCGACCTGTCGTGCTACGGTTGCCTTGACTTTGAAACGCCTCACATCGACGCATTGGCCGCCGATGGAATTCGCATGACCAATGGCTACGTTTCTCATCCGTATTGCAGCCCTTCTCGAGCCGGCCTTTTAACGGGGCGATATCAACAACGGTTCGGACATGAACACAATCCTCCTTACTTGGAGGACGACGCAAGAATCGGGATCGATGCCGAAACGAGATTGCTGCCAGATCTTTTTCGTGAACATGGTTACGCCACGGGTTTGGTGGGCAAGTGGCATTTGGGTGCCGGTCAGCCGTTTCGGCCGATAGAACGAGGTTTCGTCGAATTCTACGGATTCCTAGGAGGCGGTCATCATTACTTTCAAGTGAAACCAAACGGAACCAATTATGACAGCCCGATGTGGCGAAATGCATCGCCCTCGGACGATCAATTGACCTACCTCACGGATGACCTGACCAGGGAAGCTCAGTCATTAATTCTTCGACATAACGATCAGCCATTTTGTTTGCTGCTGATGTACAACGCGCCCCACGCACCCGACCATGTTACGGATGAATACATGGCCATGGTGAACCACATTCCACACGCAGGTCGAAAGAAATACGCCGCGTTGGTGCGAGGAGTCGATAGTGGTGTAGGGCAGATTCGCAAAACCCTGAACGAATGCGGCCTGAGCCAAAACACGATTGTCGTCTTCCTAAGCGACAACGGCGGACGCGCGGGAGTCTCGGACAATCGACCTCTGCGAGGAAACAAGGGCTGGCTGCACGAAGGAGGCATTCGAGTTCCTATGATCGTCAGTTGGCCTGACAAAATCGCGCCCGGCACAATCTATCACCATGCAGTCAGTTCGCTCGATCTGCTACCTACAGCCATGTCAGCCGCCAACATAGAAGTTCCAGCGGATGTGGATGGCGCTGACTTGCTTCCTTACTTAGACCAAACGCTTCATGAACCGCCGCATAAAACACTGTTTTGGCGAGTCTGTGGAGGCGAAGGGCTTGCGGTTCGTCATAATGACTGGAAGCTGGTCCATGACGTCGGAATGTCGTCGCCAGAACTTTATAACTTGGCAAACGATCCGGGCGAAGACCAAGATTTGTCTCACTCGGAACCGGAACGCGCTACACAATTGCGTTCTCTATACAACGCGTGGTCAGCAACGCTGGAAAAGCCTCGTTGGACAGAAGAACACGCCGAAAACGTTCGTCGTGAACGCATCCTCGCTCGGCAAGCCGGTACTCGGCAAGTGCCCATGCCGTGGGTGCCATTCAGTTCATCAGAATAGAATCATTCGGATTGTGGATAATTTGAATTGCTCGCCAAATCAATTCGTTTCTGCGTCATGCGAATCAACGAATCCATGGTCCCGTTGGTTGTTTGAATATGCTTTTCCGAAAACTTCACGCCAAACTCTTCGGCAATCTCGAAGCAAACTTCCCCAATGTCGACGTCCTCAAATATGGACGCAACATTGTCGTGCGGCAGCGAATTGCACATGCGCAGTTGTTCACATAACACTCGGCGAATTCGCACACACGTATCCAAAGTCACATTCGAATGGGAATAGTACTCGCGGTAAAACGCATCGTCGGAGATGATGTCGCGGCTGGCGATTCGAGCAAAGTATGCTTGTTCGTTCGAACACCTTACGAGGCCACAAGACACGGCAACCTGCCATATTTTTCCAATCAAACTTCGAACGATATTCACAACCCGGCCTCACTGCTGAAGATCTGAGCCGAACCTTAAGAACTTGTGCGTGACGCAATAAAGCGATTGGCCATCAATGTAGCCGGAATCGAAGTCAGCAGGCAGCCATAGGGGCCCAGAATCGCCCCGATCGCAAACGCCACGACCAACGACCACAAAATGCGACCACCATGATCGGGCAAGCACGCGGCGGCCCGATAGCCAAGGTAGACACTGGCCGCGACGTACGCCAAGGCAATGATCGCGACGAACATATAACGAGGATAATACAACCACATTCCAAATCTAAACCACACCGCAAACTGACAAACAAACAGACAGGTTGCGATCGCTTGATAGAGCCGAGATTTGGAATGAAACAACGCTCCGCTGGCGAAACACATCAAGCTCAAATAGCAGGCAATGGCCATCGATATCGGGTCCGCCGGCGTCGTCAGCATGGAACCAATGACAGCCACGCCCAACCACCACCAAATGGGCTTCAGATCGTTCCCGCCAGCCAACGTTGCGTCGACCGATTCAGCCAAAGGTGATTCGTAAGGATTTTCCATGCCAAGGTTATTCGCGAAGAGCAGTGTTATACAACACGAACAATCGCACTCGCTAAACCTGTAAGTGCCCTTTCAAAATCCGCAGAGTTCGTTTCACGCCATCCGGTCCAACCTTGGATGCATGTCCCGGTCCTTGATCGTCCATGAACGCTACGTACGATCCGGGACCAAAGAAAGTTTCTTGCAGCGATTCTGGATTTCCCACCAAGACGGAAAAGCCGCCTTCGTGTACTTGCTGGACATAGGTCACCGGCCCGTGCTCTGGATGATGGGCTGCGTTGTGCAATTCGCGAGCTTCATTTGCGGCAACTTCTTGCGAAATGGTGTCCATCGTTCGCTGTTCCAATTCTTCACTGGAAATCGAAGCTTTCACCAACCGAGAAAGTTTTTGCGGCGAATCATCGCAACACACGACGCTCAGCTGAATCTCATTCATTGATCGAATTCTCCAGTATTCTCTGCGGAATTCCCTAGCCCGAAGCGTGAGTTTTGAAGTTGTGCATTTGCGTTTTCCGACGGAATTTCCTAGCCCGAAGCGTCAGTGCGTCAGCGATGGGCTGCAGAAACAGCCAATTTCCCCTCACTTACGTTTCGGGCTATGGAAAAACGCAACTTCAAAAAGCGTCAGCGAGGGATTTCGGAAACATTCAATTTCCCCTCACTTACGTTTCGGGCTATGGAAAAAATGTCCGCCTTATTCCGCCTGAAAGCGGGACTACTAACAACGTAGTTTCCGGTTAATGATCGTGGTCATGTCCACCCGCAAAGACCGCGTGCTTGGGATCACCGCCGGAATGGACGTATGCAATTAAGTCCAAGATTTCTTCTCGAGAAAGTTTGTTGGCCAAGCCTAACGGCATGACCGATACCGGTGACTTGATTCGTTCTTCGATCTGCGATTTCTTCAGCACCGTCGGTTCCGGCTTGGCGATCGGATCGATAATCACTTTTACTTCGGTATCCGTTTCGTCCAAAATCATGCCCGTAATCGACTGCCCCGAATCCAACACAAACGTGTACGAACGATACTTGTCATCAATCACTTTGCTGGGATCTAACAACGATTCCAGAATGTGCGTCGGCTTGTTCTTCTCCATATCCAATTTGGCTAATTCCGGTCCAAACTGAATACCTTCGCCGCCCAGCTGATGACAGGAAACACACGACGCCGCTTTGAAGACCGACTTGCCTACTTCAAAGTTCCGAGCTTCCGTGGCGTGCTGATGGTCTGCATGGTCACCGTGCCCGATTGCCAAGGTCATCGAGGACGGAGCCAAATCATCGAACGCCCATTCCGTATTACGAGCGTTATATTTCAGCAATTCATCTTGCAAGGGCAGGGGATTGGCCGCCAAGTACGCGTCCGGATCAGCCAGATATTGCTTCAAATCCGCCACCACATACAACGCACCGTACATACGTCGCCAGTGACCGGGATAGGTACAAACGTACGGATAAACACCTGGCTCTGACGGAGCTTCAAAGCTGATTGCTTGTGTTTCCGTCGGTTGCAGCAATCGGCTGGAAAGCATGACCTTGTCCGATTTGGGGACGTAATGACGAGCCAACGCGTCGGGTTCTTGCGAAGTCGCTTCGGCCATAAGGCCAATTTCTTCTAGCGAACCAGGTTGCACAATCGCAAAGTTGTGCGGCATGTTGTCGGTATTGGAAAAGACGAATTCCACCGGCTTGCCCGCCTGAATCACCATTCGTTCTTTATCGTAAATCATGCGATGGGGAACGGTACCAATTCGAATCACATTGACCGCCAAATCGGACAACCGAGCTTGAAATGCCAAGCGTTGTTCGTCCGGAAGTCGAGCGGCCAGCATGTCGGTCAACCGCATGGCTTCTAAGGCCTCTTTGCCAGTTCGTAGACTCGCCGGAATTTCCCCGACGTAACTGGCCAACGTTTCGGCCAACGTCGCCGATTTTTCTACGGGCCACGCATCGGTCGGCACTTGCAGCAAAGCGCGAACCGCGGACACTCGATATCGATTCGCTTGAATCAATTCCGCCAGCGAATCGAATTTCTCGGCGGCATATCCCGGAATCGAATCCAACACGCCAATGGCAATGTCGTGTAGCGTGTCACTTTCCGCTACAGATAAGACACTGTTCGGAATCGCTTGCTTGCGGAACCCAGGCCCGGCCCAAGCCACTTGCAGTCCGTCTCCGCCGCCGTTGTCAAAGTAAGTAACCGCAATGGAATGCGTCCCCGCTGCTAGATTGATTCGGCCTGATTTTTCGACCATACCGTGCAGGCCGTCGTTATCGATGACCAATTCATTATTGATATATAAGCGCGAACCATCGTCCGACGAAATGAAGAACCGATAGCGACCTGCCTTTTCGATCAAAATGGAACCGGTAAATCGCAATGCAAATTCGTCTCGACGAATCAGCTGCGGCACGTCAAACACAATTTCTGGCACAATTCCCGAAGCGGCCGGTTTCAAGTCCGCTAATGTTTCCAACGCCACGTTGTTGGGATTCGGCTGAAAGTAATCGACTTTGATACCGGGCTGAGCCAGCGTGGCGCCGCTGCGTTCGGCTGCCAGATTCGCAGGCAACTTGGACAACAACGGTCGAACCGACTCAAACAATTCCGCTCGTAGACTCTCTGACGGCACCAAAGAAACGGACAGCAGCACATCTTTCAATCGATCTTTGCTGGCAGCCGCTTTGGCAAAGATTTCTTTGCCGGAACCAATCGCCGTTATCCAAGCAGCGTAGGCGGCTTGGCGTACTTCGTCCGATTGAGCCTCCGTGGCCAATTGTTTCACGGAATCCAAAACCGACGACAACGCTGCGGGAGATTGTGACGCCAGCAGCTGCCCCATGGCGGCCAGATTGGCGTCTATTTGGTTCGCATCAAACTGTTTGATGGTCTGCAGCAAAACGTCCAGCTGTTTGCCGGCGTCACCGGACAAACCCGAAATAGCTTCACGAATATTGTCGACCGTTGCCGTGGGCCGTTCCAAAATCGCTCGATAGACCGCTTCACTACGTTCCAGTTTCAGCAAATCTTCCACAGACGCATTTCTCAAAACGTACTTCTGTGCCGCGGCGGATACCGACTTGCCTGCCTTGATGGCATCTTGGACAACGGAATCGACTTGAATCTGATTTTTGGCATAGTTCAGGACGGTTTCCAATTCCGGATCCAACGGATGATTGGCAACTTCAAAAATCACTTCGGCGGCTGCCAGTCCAGTGAACGAAACTGCTGCCTTCACCGCTTCTGCTCGAACCAGTGCCGATTCATCTTCCGCGGCAGCGGCCAGGATCGGCTGCCAGTCAGTCACCTTTTGGCCCCAATGCCCCAAGGTGCGAATCGCCGCCGCGCGAACTCGGCCATCCGTCGCCTTTTGCGACAAAGCCTGCACCAGCGCCACATTGGGAACTCGATGCTCTTCATGCACCCACAGGCATTCCAGCATCGCTTGAGCATCGTCTGTTTTTTCCGGATTCAACTTTCCAACAAACTTGGCAACGTCCGCCAAGACATCTTCGGTTTGGCGACCGCTGAGCTCCAAACGAGCTCGATAGCGAACGCCGTTTTCCTTCGCAAAGAGCGCGTTTAAGACTTCCGGAATCGGCTTGTTCTTTAGCTTGACCGGCTGCAGTAAGTCTCGACCTTCATAGGTCACTCGATAGATGCGACCATGCTCGTGATCTCGATTGGGATCTCGCATATTATGCTGCATGTGTCCAATCAGAGCGTTGGACCAATCGGCCACGTATAGCGCACCGTCGCCGCCGACTTCGAGATCGCTGGGACGGAAGTTGGGGTCGGAGGAATAGACGATTGGCTCGACTTCTTCAGCCGTGATATCGGCTCCGTCGTACTTCACTTCGTGCTGCAAGACACCCAGGAAACCAATCGC
>JAGQOZ010000135.1 GCA_020426955.1 Planctomycetales bacterium | reverse complement strand
TGGCCGGTGATGCCGAATGGACGCATGGAAATCCCGGTTTCTTCTCGCTGCGGTCTTGACGGAAGTTTCCACATGGATGCTGACGCTTCGGGCTAGGAAGTTCCGCCGGAAAACGCAAATGCGCAACCTCAAAAGGCGGAGGCTAGGTGGATCGAAGCTGACGTCTGGCTTGGCGAGAATTATTCTACGGCCCGGAGCATCACGCTTGGTTTGAAAGTTAGCGATGTTGGTTAGCCGGATTGTGGCCCTGATTCGGCAATGAATGACTTTGGTTTGCACGATGGCGAGCCTGGTTCGAAAGATTCGTGATCTTGGATTGCAATAATTCTGAATCACCGTTGCTATTAACAGTACGTCCAGACTTTCCATAGCTGAGGTACGCGAAACCGTTTGCGGCTTGCGGGTGCACTGTGGATATGGTCTGCCAGCTTCCCGCATTATTTGCGGGACGACGATCAGATTTTTTGGGTTCTAAGCAGCGGGCAGGTGAAACGAGCCGGAAAAGAAGCTAGAATTGTCGCGAGTTTTGTTCGTGGGAATAGTTTTCATGGTCGAATTGGTGTTTTACTTCCGAGGTGGTTCGATGCGATTTCTTATTGCGATTCTGGCAGTGTGGTCCGGTTTAGGGTGTTGGGTTTCGGCCGACGAAGCGACGGCGCTGGCTGAAATTGAAAAGCTGGGTGGCAGCGTGCGCAAGATCGCAATGAATACTGAGGACAAGGAAGCTTCATTCCATTTGGCCGGGAAGGAAATTGGCGATGCAGGGCTGGTCCATCTAAAAGAATTGTCCAACTTGGTTTGGCTGAATCTAGCGAACACCAAGGTCACCGACGACGGGCTCGCAGAACTTAGCGGCATCCAATCGTTGACTCGCTTGCATCTGGAGAATACAGGTATTACCGACGCCGGATTGGCGCATCTGGCTGGCTTGGAAAATCTGGAATACTTAAATCTTTACGGCACCAAAGTTACCGATGCGGGCTTGGATCATTTGGCTGGCCTCAAGAAGCTGAAGAAGCTGTATCTCTGGCAGACCGAAGTGACCAAGGACGGCGCCGAAAAGTTGTCTCAGGCCATTCCGGATTTGTATATTAATCGAGGTGCGGATGCGGAGCCGGGCCCGCCGACCAAGAATTTGGCGGCTGGCCGTTATGTGAAAATTCGACTGGAGGGTGAGAAACGCATTCTGAGTTTGGCGGAAGTGCAGGTGATTGAAACGGCCACGGGTGCCGAACTGCAAAAGGACGCTTCGGCAGTATCGCAGTCTTCGAATTATGAGGATACGGCTGCGGATCGAGCGAAAGATGGGAACGTGGATGGCGTATTTTCGAATGGTTCGGTCACGCACACCAACGAGCAGACCAATCCGTGGTGGTTGCTGGATTTGGGCGAATCCAAGGATCTTGGCAAAATTGTGATTTACAATCGAGCGGATTGTTGTGGTGATCGCTTGGCGGACGCGGTAGTGGAAGTCTTTGATGCGGGCTTGAACGTGGTTTGGTCCGGTAAGGTGGCCGACGCCAAGGACGGCAGTTCGCACGAATTTGTGGCTCCGTAAGCTCGTGGTAATTCGCTAGGCGCAAGCCAAATCGTCGTTTTTTTATTTTTGGCGATTTGGCAATTCCAACTTCCTTCGCATGAGCGGAGCGTGTATATTGGCGGAGCTTAGCGGGGCCAAACTTAAGGGGCCCTTTCGACGCTCGAGATTCTTCCGGTTTTCTTTCGCCTGTGCGACGGTTTTGGATGTTCTTGATCGCATAAGGCTTCTTTTGGCTAGGTACCCGCGTCTACGTGTTTGTTTCGTTTTTTTGTTAGGAGTGACGCCGGATGCCACAGGGCGTAATTAAGAAGTTGGTTTCGGACAAAGGTTTTGGTTTTATCAAGGGTGATACGGGAGAATTTTTCTTCCATCATTCGGCTGTTGAAGGCGTTCCATTTGAATCGCTGCAAGAAGGCCAGAATGTTGAATACACTGAAGGAAACGGTCCCAAAGGACCTCGTGCCGAGCAAGTCAAGCTGGTCTAGTTTTCACTAGCCATCGCTTTTTGCATATCGACCATTGAGCCGCCATGTTCGCTTGAGCATGGCGGTTTTTCTTTGCGCCAAGATCGTTCGCATCTGCTCAGTAGCAGCCAGGGTTTCTTGTTCGTATTTCCCAAAAAACTGCTGAATTCGCACTGATTATTGCGTGATTTGACGACGTTTGATTGCTGCGAACGTGCGTTTCTGCAATGTTTCAGCTTAGAAACACGCGCGATTAACCCATGTTGTGCCTATACTGGAGGTTCTCTGATCCGTTTCGTTCGAAAGTAAGATTTTCGCGGTAGTTGTATGTACAAATGTGAACAAAAATTGGTTCGGCCCATGTTGGGACTGTTGGCCTTGGTAGTCGTATCTGCGTCAGCCGCATCTGCTTTGGCGCAGCGAAACTCGCCAACTCCCACTCCGGTGATTGCGCCGCACGAACAAAGTGTGCATTTAACTCGAGCAAAAGAGGCGTTTGCTGAAGGTCGGCTGGTGGACGTCACAGAACATTTGGCTCCGCTCATGCAACGTAACGCAGCCGACTATTTTCTGTCGGAAAACGGCCCGTCTTTGAAGGATGAAGTCTTGCGGTTGATCCGCCGCTTGGACGCAAATCAATCCGAAATATGGGAACAGATTCTTGGTGATGAAGCGAACGCACTGTTGGCCAAAGCACTTCAGGAACGTAGTGTGGCGAAACTGGATCGCGTCACGTATCAATTTGCGGGTACGGCAGCGGCGCGAAAGGCGCACATCATGGCGGCGCGAATCCTGATGGACCAAGGCCAACATTACTCGGCTGCCGTGCGACTACAAAACCGTCGCGAATGGAAACATCTGGATGGTTTGGAACCGGAGCTTTCTGTGTTGACCGCAGTGTGCTGGGTGCGAGCGGACGAGGAACGCCGAGCCAAGGAAGTATTGCTGGAAGTGGAAAAGCAATACCAGCCTGACGTGGTGGCTATCAACGGCCAGCAAACCCCGTGGTTTCCTCAGCTGGGCGAACTGGACGCATGGATCGATTCCCATTTGCATAAGTCCGTCGCGTTGTCCGCCAATCCAAGTTTGTCGTTTCCTTCGTTTCATCCGCTATGGCATGTTGACGTGGCGGAAACGGAAAAGGAGCATTCGCTGTTGAGCCGTTTGGACAATCAATTCCGATCGTCTCGCTTTGCATCCAGTGGTTCGCTGCAGCCGCTGCTGTTGGACTCGACGGTAGTCATGCGCAACGCCTGGCGAATGTTGGGTGTCGAAGCGATTGGCGGTCGCCGTATTTGGGCATTCCCTGAATCGCCTTCCATGGAACATGAAGATGACTTGGTGGTTGAAGCCAAAGGCAAAACGTTGCTGACGGAAACGGGCCGTACGATTCAGCGGCGAGTCTGGGCGGATCAGTTGTACGGACAAGTGGCTTGCGACAACGGTCGAATCTATTTCTTGGATCAGATGGAATTTCAATATGGCCAAGCTGCGGCCTCGGTGGGGATTCGTCAATTTCGGTCAACGCGTAGCACTCAGAATCCGCTCGGCAGCCGCCTTGTTGCATTGGACCGTCAACGCGAAGGTGCTCGTACCTGGTTGCTGGGCGATCAAGATTGGGACGAACAAGAATTCGGCACGGCGCTATTCCAGTCGCCACCGGTTTCCGATGGTAACGAAGTGTACGTGTTGGCGGACCGAGGAAACGGGCAACAGTCGGGTGTAACCTCTTTGCTGTGCCTGGACGCCACCACCGGCCAGCTGCAGTGGGAGCAGCCGCTGCAGTCCAAGGAAACCAATGAACCCGACATGATTGGCCAACTCCGAGGTGGCCGGATCATGTTGGCAGACACTGTCGTGCTTTGCTGGACCGTTGACAATTTGTTGTTTGGTGTTGAACGGCATTCGGGTCGATTCGCTTGGAAGAAACAACTGGATTCTGGCGGCGAGATCTTCATTTATCCGGACAATCAGAATCGCGTGTTTCGCGATACTTCGCAAAATCAATTCAGTTCGTTTGTGGAGCAGCTCACGCCCGGTGATCGCTGGTTTGATCCCGGCTGTTTGGTCCAAACGCCCTACTGCATCTTGACGCCGGACAACAGCAGTACGCTGATATGCCTGAATACGTATACCGGCCAGATCGTTTGGACTCGCGCACGCAAGGACTTTCTTTACGCGGCGTGTATTCATCAAGACGCCGTCTTGTTGGTAGGTGAAAATCGACTAGCCTTGGTCAAGCTGCAAGATGGTTCGTCTGCTTGGGGTGACACGTTCTACGTCAATTTGGAATCGTATGGTGCGCCCAGCGGTCGCGGTGTCTTGGTGGATGGCTTCTACGTACTGACCACGGATGATGGCGATTTGATCAGCGTGCGTCTGGCAGACGGTCAAATGAAACGGCAGTCGTTTGGCTATGGACTGGGAAATCTTGCGTACGAAAACGGGTTCCTGGTTTCTCAGTCACCCACGCAGTTGGTCGGTTTCACGAGTGATGAACAAGTTTGGGCCGATTCGACTCTAGCCGTCAGCACGGACAACGCCGCAGCAAGTGAAGACGAACGCATCACACTGCTGGTGGAACAGCTGGGCGCGGTTCGCTTTCAAGATCGAGAAGCCGCAGAACAAGATCTGATCGTGCTTGGAGACGTAGCGGCCGAAGCGTTGCGAACCGCCGCCGACGGACCGAATCTGGAAGTTCGCATACGAGCTCGTCGCATACTTAAGATCATGGGGCAAGACGCGCTGAGCCGTCGTATTGCTCAATTCATGGAGGATCCAGACGCAGCGAATCTGGCCGGCTGGACGCAGTTTCGCGATTGGTTTGGAAAGGATACCGCGCAACGTAGTTTCTTTGCCGAAATGTATAAAGCAGAATCGCGCTTATTGGACGCGTTGCAGAATTCGCCTGATCGAATTACCACCGTGGCCAACAAACGCTGTGGCGATATTCAGCAACTCATGCGAATCCAACAGCCATTTCAATTGGAACCAGCCACCACAGCCACTCTGATTTTTTTATTGCTGCAACCACCAGCGCAAAGCGACAGTCGCTTGATGCAAATGACGGCCAGCTTCTGCAACAGTACGCCCATGAATTTCAATGGTGCGGAAGGAGAAATCCAAAAGGCTTTGCTGGTCAAGTTGCTACAGCAGAACAAGGAATCTTCGGATCAGAGCTTGGCCAACTTGGCGTATCGTTTCAACCTACCGGAAGGCTATCCTATTGCCGTGAACATCTTGAAGAGTGATATCAACGGCTATTCGAAGAATCTGGCCTTCATGTTGCTGGACAAGTTCGGAGGCAAACAAGACATCCCGCTATTGAAAAAATTGTTGAAGGATGAATCGGTAATTCGCAACTATAACCGGGGCGGCAAACGCTATATTCTGCAAGTGCGAGACATCTCGTTGATTTTTCTGCTTCGCTTGTCGGACCTCGACCCCAAGGAAAACGGTTTTCCCAAATACAATGGCCAAGCGAACTTGATGTCCAACTATGAACTGGGGTTCGAAACAGACGAAGAACGCAAGCAAGTGTATCAACAATGCGAAAAGGCCATTGCGGAAAAAGAAGCAGAGCAAGAACAGACAGGCGAAGAATCTGAGTCAAATCCTAGTTCAACCCCGGAAGACAAACCGGCCGAAGCAACACCGGAACCGGAAGACGCAGACGCTATCTTCCCCGATGGTGCTCCGGACTTTGGATTGTTTCTAGATGACACTTTCTAGAAATAACTGCCTACTAATCTGATGTGAGCGTCAAGACGCTGCTAGAAGACGATACCGTGTACGCCGAAACCCTCGTTCCATCACTACTAATTCCATTCAGCCAGAGACGTCCGGTCAAATCTGGAGAAGTGAAAAAGTCATCAAGCCGAACTTCTTCGCCCCGCCGATTCCAGATTTCTCCATGGCTGCGATCGATTTCGGTCCAATCGGTGACAATCACTTCTCCGGCGTTTGACAGCGCAAAAGCATACCGTCGAGTTGGTATATCAACCAATTCACGTTCTGGCGTGAGTAGTTTGTTGCCCGCCGCAATCGCAGATCCACCGGGCGAAACCGTACGTCTCCCACGGGTCCAATATAATGCCGTTGATAGCATCCCATGAAAAATTAGCTTTGTTGACCGTTCCTGGTTCACTGTCGCTTAAGAAGCCAACGATCAATGAACCATCGGACGACATGTCGAACGATTTGAATTCTTCAAAATCAGGATGCGCCAACACCGTGAACGTTGAAGCGTCGATGCATGCGACAGGAACAATGCACAATAGGAACAATAAACTAGTGCTTGGTCGACGTAACATGGAACTTTCCAATCAGGTGAATCTATATCTATCTTCGATTTCGAACAACTCGCGAACTGCTTGCCAACAACATTAGGCCCAGCCCTAAAAGTCCAAACGTTGGTTCGGGAACGACGTGATTCGCCACTCTTGGTCCCATTTCAAATCCACCCTCTTGAAAAGCCACAACAAAGTCGGCCGAATCGAATTCCGCGTCGCCGTTCCAATCGCCGGTCGCCCAGGTGGAGTTGCCAACGATTGCGTCTTCGTACTGACCGGCTTGAAATACTTCAACGAGGTCGCTGCTATTAAACTCGCCGTCGAGATTCGAATCACCGCTCCAGGTATCAAGTAAATCGTGGATCAACGCAAGCCGATCCGCGTCATTGACGATCGCGTCTCCGTTCAGATCGAGAGCTCGATTGTCGCCTCCCGAGCGTACTTCGGCCGAAAGCAAATCGAGATCGGTCGCGTCGAGTACCCCAGATGCGTCGAAGTCGCCATCGATCGCAGGCAGGATCGCCAGATAGCGAAGCGCGAAGTCCTCGAGATGGTCTGGGTTGATGAAAACGCCCGCAAAATCGTTCTCCGTCCAGGTATTGTCTGTCCAAGTCAAATTCGGTTCCTCGGGACGAGGCGATCCGTCCAACCATGTCGTGAACTCTAATTCACTTCCCAGAATTCGGAACTCCATGTGGACGTCATTCTCGGTCGCTTCGCGGCACGAATATTCTTGTTTTTGGGTATGGATTGTTGTTGCCGGTTCCGCGGATGTTTCACCAATATGAATCTGGCCTTGCGTTGAATATCCGGCCCAATAGTTGCCATTTTGCGAGTCAAACGTATCGCTGGTTCCCGATTCAACCGCTCGACCGTACATCCCCAACCATGCCCATTGACAGTTTTCGTTGTTCAGAATTCGGCCCTGCGTTTTGATAATAAAATCATCCATGCCATCTGGTACATCCACTCTCACGGCCGGATAGTCGTCCGCGAGCGAATTGACAATCAAGCTGCCGTCAACGATTTCGTATTCTTCTTCGGGAGTATCATCGCGAATGTACGAAATGTCGCTATCGAACAAGTCGCTTCGATCAAATTCATCCCAGAAGAATGGCGAGCGATTCGCATGAGGCTCAGGCACCATCGTAAACTGAATTGCATGACCGCCGAACGGACCTCCGACTGCCTCTGGAGTTGTCGCAGCCACCGGCGATTCGTGTCCGAGTGTCCCGGTCCAATGGAAACTGGTCGTTTCGGTTGGTGCGAAGGAAAAGTCGAGCAACAGGGGACCTGTAGCGTCTACGACCGTCAGGTCCATCAACAGATTGCCGGCCGTCGGATCGAAGGTGAACGGACTGTCGAACTCGATTCCGTAGTCGAACGATTTGGGGCCGCCAACCGGACCTAGGTTATCCGTTGACATCGTGACAGCGCCATCAACAACCACTTTTTCATCTGGGCCGATGTTATCTGCAAACGTTGCGCTGAGATCCGCTGGCTCCCTTTGTGTTGTTGATAATCTCAAAAGCCAACTAGGGGTGCTGTAGGTTAGCGGTTCGGTTAACTCACCATCAGGGCGCCAGTCGATCCTCGAAATCTGAAAAGGACCTGGACCAAGCGACGCGAAGTCTTCCGCGCTATAGACCTGCTGGAAGCGGTATGAGGGAAAATTCGCAAGATCAGCGACATCTGGTGCCTCAGCGTTGGCGATTTCACTCGGCGATACCACTCTAAATTGGGCTTTTGCCGATTCTTGGGAAACGAGAAATCCGCTGCCGAATGCGACTGCGAAGATAAGAAATGAAGTTGAACTTAATTTGGCTTTCGTCATTGTGGATAAATCCTTGAATGGTGCTTGTGGATTTCAAACTCTTTTGTCGGGGAGCCTGGCAAGAGAAGATCAAGCTATCGATTCACTGGCGTTCTTTTTCGTTGGCAAACCTGCGTTGAAATTCTCCGCTAACCGGTGCGCACGCGACCTCTTCGAGTTCCGATTTGCTCAGCATGCGTAGCTTCTTCATGTCGGCGCCGGTGAAGGCGATCGTTTCGGGACCATTGGCCACGACGATCGAATTCCCATCCGGCGAAAAATTACCTGCGGGGATATATCCAGTGGCCATCTCTAAACTCAACAGCTCGGTTCCACTTTCCCTTTGCCATATCCGCAACATGCCGTCATGGCCTCCCGTCAGCAGACGCTTGCCATCCGGCGAGTAACGAACGAAAAACATGAAATCCGTCATTTTGGGAAAGCGGTCCGGAAGCTGTTCCCCCGTCTTCGGCGAAAACAGCTTGATGCGATTGTCCAGATCAACGACCGCCATCTCTCGCATATCAGGAGCAAATTGCACGTCGTCACATACCTTGATGTCGCGAATGACACGATGTAGGTCGAAGCTCGGCAGGCGATACATATAGAGGTTTCCAGACGTCGTTCCACACGCCAGCCATTTTCCGTCCGGAGAAAAGGTGGCCGGTTTGAAGTAACCGTCTTTTTCGCCGGGATCTAAATGCTGCACCACACTGCCACTTTGCACGTCCAAAATCAGAACTTGCTGGTCTGCTGAAACAGCCAACAATCGGTTGTCATGCGAAAAGGACGAGACGGTGTAAGCGATGCCCGAATCCAGTTCAACCGACCATCGGATCGTCTTGGCTTCGGCATCGATCAAACTCACTCTTCCCAAACATGCCCGTTGCCTGCCGGAATGGCCGTGTGTCACGGCAGCCAACCGTTGATCATGTGATACGGCCAGCTGATGAATGTTGGAATCGGTAAACGGTAACTGTAGAATCTTGATTGAGTCGCCGGTTTTGATGTCCCAAAAGATCGCCCGCGCTCCCCGATCAACTGAAATTGCCGTGGTGTTGTCGACGAATCCAGCGCCAAACCCAAAGCGGAATGATCCATCGAATGCCGCTCGAGCATGCTGCTCGTTACGCAACCGGCCGATATTCCATATTCTCGCGTCGCCGTCCCGCCCAGCGGAGACCAAAAGTAAACTATCCCCTGAAAACGACAGATCGCGTACGCGACCAGCGTGTGCCTTCTTGGATAGCAGCGTATCCAGCGTTCCGGCATCGAGCACGTGGATTGTTCCATTCGTATCGCCTACTGCAAGCATTGAACCATCGTGCGATACGGCAACCTCGTGTAGTGGCGATTCTCCAGTGGTGATGCTGCAAACGGCTTGCTTTGCCTGTAGATCCCAAACCAACACTCGCGGAATCGTCGATTTTCCACGGACCATATTTCCGACGATGATCAATTGTGTTCGGTCGGCGGAAACCGCCAGGCCGTGGATTTCGTGTACGTCGACTTCCAATGTTTCGATCACTGATTGTGTCGTAAAGTCGATTGCGGTCAGTCGGTTTGTTTGCCATTCGGCGACGTAAACTAAATCGCCATCACCGAATTCCACGTAACACACATCGGAAAAATCGTCACTAAGAAAAACCCACTCTTGTTCGAGACGATTCCATACACCGACGTGACCTTGGCCGTTGGTGCCGAGCCCAACCGCAATGTGGGTTTGATCGGAACTGATCGCTAACGACTTGATTTCTGCTTCATTCGTCGGAAGATCGAGCTGAGCTTCGTATATCTGTTCGCCTGTCGTTAAATCCAGTTCGCAAATCCGCCCAGAAACCGACCCGGTCGTGACACACCGATTCTGATCTGGAATCGGAATAATCTCGTAGACGCCTTCTATTCGAGGTTTGTGCAGCGGAGAGTCGTGGGCTTGCCGATTTAAGTCCCAAATCGAAAGTGAGCCGAACAAGCTTGACGTTGCGAGTCTGTGGTCGTCTACAAACTTTGCGCTGATGCAACAGAAAGGGAAGCGAAACGTACGCTCGATTGACGTATCGTGCGAGGCATTCCACAAATACGACCATTCCCAACCGCGATGATCCGGTTGCCCCTTAGCCGGTCGCCAATTGATCAGAATTTCTTCCGCCGTGACAAAGTCGCCGCGGCGAATTGCATTATTGGCCAGACGCATGCTTTGTCCGTAAAGCTGAATCTCTTTTGCTGCGGATTCCTTTGCCATGTGGCTTGCCGTCATCGCACTACTGACCGCAAACGCGAACAGAAGCGTCATCACAGTCGCAGCCAATGAAGTAACAACCCGGTTGCGAGCAACCCAGCGACGCGCAATTTCCAACGAATTCGGATTCTTCGCCGAAACTGGCTTGCCATCCAAAAAACGCTTCAGGTCGCTACCAAATTGTACTGCGTCACGGTAACGATCGTTGGGATCTTTTGCGATCGCCTTCATGATGATCGTGTCCAAGTCCTTGGGAATCGTAGAATCAATTCGTGAAGGACGTGTCGGTGTCGCTTCGAAAACCTGCTTTGTTAATGCTTCGCGTAATTCCGCGTCAAACGCATGCCGACCGGTGATCACTTCGTACAGTGTGACTCCCAGTGAATAGACATCCGCACGTTCATCAACGCAACGCCCGTCGAGTTGCTCGGGGCTCATGTATCGCAACGTTCCGACGACATCGCCCGTAACCGTTAGGTCTTCGCTCGATTGGATTCTTGCGAGACCAAAGTCGGTGATGTGCATTTTTCCCGCGTGGTCTAGCAACAAGTTCGAGGGCTTGATGTCTCGGTGAATGACGCCCCGTTGATGCGCAAAGTGTAAGGCATCGCAAACTTCGACAAATAGTCTGGTTGCACTGCGGAAAAATGACTTGCGATCAGAAGAATAATTGGTCGACAACTGCGCGATGGGAGTTGTATCCGAACCGGGCTGCTGATTCGCTGACGAACCTGTATTTTTGGGTCGCGCACGCAAATCGCGAATCAAATCGGACATGCTTTGGCCATCGATCAATTCCATCGCATAATAGTGAATTCCGCGATCGCAACCGACTGAAAACACGCCTACGATATGAGCGTGCTTTAGCATCGCCGCTGCTTGAGCTTCGTTTTGAAAACGGGCAATTCGACTGCGGTCCAACAATGCCGCGAATGGCAGGACTTTCAACGCAACACGCCTCTTGAGCGAAATTTGTTCCGCCTCGTAGACTACGCCCATGCCACCGCGTCCAATTTCGCGAATCAAGCGGTAGTCACCGAGCTGCTCTGTTTCCGCGTTGATCTGAATTGTTTGGTTTTGAGTCGGATTATCCAAGTCATCATGCGGCGATACGCAGCCATTCAAAAAGTCGATACTCTCGATGGCCGCAGACAGCCGAGGTTCCAGGTCAGCGTGCTGCGAAAGAAATGCTTCGCGATCGAAAGGGACACCTGTTTCGATTTTTGCCAGATAGGATTCCATCGCGCGCGTCAATCGCGATTCCAGCGAATCCGGTTCTTGCGTGATATCGCACGGAACCTGATTTCGATTTGCATTCATCGCGTGGTTCATTCGATTTCCGCTCCTAATTCGGAACGCAATCGCGTCATTGCTCGAGTCCAAATACTCTTAACACTGGGAACGGATCTTTGCATCGTTTCTGCAACTTCAACAAACGATTTGGATTCCAAATGACGTAAAACGATGACTTCGCAGTAGTCTTTTGGTAACCTCGCCAAGGCATCCGCCAAAATCACTTCTTGTTCGCGGCGACAGGCAGTGCGACTGGGGCTATCTTTTTCCTTTGTTATGAAGGCCTGCAACTGACGCGACGACTGATCAAGCGAGTCGTCGATTC
>JAGQOZ010000134.1 GCA_020426955.1 Planctomycetales bacterium | reverse complement strand
CGTTCATCGAAGTTACCAAACCGCCGAGGATAGATTTCAGAGCGAAACGTAATTCGTTGCGGCATTTTTACCGCCATCTGCTGAATCTACCAGAATTCGCGACTACCGCCAATCGAACCAACAATCAGGCTCGTCGCAGAAGCCGAATGAGCCTGATTCAGTGTTAGCGATTCACCTTCAATTTTGGTTGGTCTTCAAAGATGTGACGACGTTCGCCATATTTCAGAACGAATTCACCTTTGGGGTCAAAAACTTGCTTGTCCGATTTCGAAAGCACCGAATCAGATCGACTCTGCAAATATCCCAACCACAACCGGTCCGGCGAAAGAAAGAAATTACTGCTGGTGGGCGTTTCTTGAAATGCTCCACCAAAACTGACGCGAGCCAACGGCGCGGTATGAACCGTGAAAAGAAAGAAACAGGCCATGACCCAGCCCGTGGCTAACCCAAAACCGGCACGCCCGGCTTGTTCCACTGGCAATTTGAATCGCACTTTGGTTCGCGAAAGCATGTCCGTGGCAATACGCAGGAGCAGCATGAAGATGGCGAACAGCCCCCACAGACTCAAGAAATCCCAGAAGTAAGTCAGCGAAGGAAACTGTTTGTCCATGAATCTGGCAACTGGTTCAAAATAGTTAGACGCCAGTGTTGCCGCAAAGATCGCGTTGATCATCGATAAAGAATTGCTCCAAAACCCTTCGCTCCACAACATGGAAACGCAGATCACGATAACACCGATGATGAATAAATTTAAGCCCATCTAAAAACCTCTTTGATCACGAGGTGAAAATGTATTGAATTGGTATCGGAATTTCTAATGACACTACTGCTTGAGCACTCGGCTGAGTTCCGCCAGTGACGTGACGCCCTTCACCACCAGGACGATACCTTCTTGTTGCAGATTGCGGTTTCCAGTTTTCTTGGCCACCGCTCGCAACACGTCCAGCTTTGGTTGTTTTAGCAGCGCGTCGCGAATGTGATCATTCACCACCAACAGTTCGAAGATCGCGGTACGTCCGACATATCCAATGCCGTTACAGTCGGGGCAGACCTTGTCTTTTTCGCCTGGTTCGGCCGGTTTGTATAGTTTTTCCACTCGACCTGCAGGAATCCCTAGTTTCTGCAACAGCGCCGGCGATGGTTCGTATTCTTCCTTGCAGGTTTCACATAACTTTCGAATCAACCGCTGATTTACCACCGCTTGAACAGCCGGCGCGAAGGCTTTGGCGGGCACCTTCATCAAAAGGACGCGGAGCAATGCTTCGACAGCTTCTTTGGCGCGAATCGTAGTCACAAAGAACTTGCCATCAACGGCGTGCTGGCAGACCAATTCGGCCGTTGGCAGATCGGGTAGTTCATTGATGACAACACCGGCTGGCTCTTTGCGCAAAATCGAATTCAAGATCTTCGCGGGCTCTTCGCCTTTGGCTTTATCAAAAGTCATCAATTCGATGTTTTCTGCCAATGCTTCCGGCGAATTGATGTCTTGCAAAGCCACAAAGTCTCGCAAATATCGATCCACTAACTTCATGGCTTGTGTGCTGGTCGCGGAAAGCCCATTGGCCGGCAGAGAAGAAAAGATCACCAGGCCTTCGTCCTTGGACATTACCTCTTTGAGTTGCTCCTGCATCTTGTCTCGCATGCCTAGGTCGTCCAGTGACTTGAAGCTGTCACTTGGGCGAACCAATTGCAAGACAACTCGTTCGCCAGTTTTCGTTCCTTGGCTCAGCAACGTCGAATTATATTTTGCGCCTTTGTATTCAGACAGAAATCGGCCCGACTGTCGTTTCTGACGTTCTTCCACCTTGAGGTCGGCCAGACGTTTATAGACTTCCAGAATGCCGTCGCCCGATTCCCGATCTAATGATTCTGATTCGTGCCAGACACCATCGATTTGAAAGCGAACCGAGACACTGTCTGACGTAAAATCCAACATACACTTGTCCGCTCGCTGACCGATGACTTCTGCCACCAAATCCTTCGCGGGCACAAAACCCGATGATTGACGCGCTAGAATCTGGTTGGACTGAACTTCCTTGTCCGATTTACCGGCAGCTTCAAATTTGACTGGCGCACCTTTTTCGTGAGCTGCGGCTTTTTCTTCTCGCAGATTGACGCCCACTTCGCGAGCTTGACGTGACATGATGTAGCGAATGTGCGCCGGCGTGAGAACTCGCAAATGTGGATCGACCAGCGTGTTTCGCTTGGCAATATAAATTCCCAACGGCACGGCGTACGCCAAGAACAGCAAGCCAAAACCTGCCGGAAAAATAGGTATCGTCAACGCCGCGAATAATCCCACCAAGAACGGAAAGAATACGGCCGTATTCCAGACAGAATAGGGCTGTCGCAGAGACTGACAGTCTTTATTGACCCAGTCGGTAGTTTTGACCCATAGCAGGTAGATACCGATCAACAAACCTAATTTGACCAGGCTTAAGTAGCCGCCCGGTCCTCGATCAAAGGCGTGGGGATCAACGTCAGTGCCACCAATCGGATACGATTCTGGCCAGCTCTGTGCCAGCGCAGGTTCTGCCGCCATGTAACCAAACAACACGACAAGTACATAGACCACAATTCGATTCATTACAGAATTCCAGGTTGCGAAACGTCGATACCTTTGAGTGCCATCTTCAAAGCTTCAATATTGGGTGCGACCGTAAATGCGGTCTGACGATCTATCAATTCTTTGTCCACTAATCCTTTTAAGCTCATCGTAAAATCTTGCATGCCATCAGCCGCTCCGATTCGAATTGCGTCAGGCAACTTCGAGTCTTCCTCTTCTAAGACCAGTTTGCGAATCGTAGGCGTAAACGTCATGACTTCCACCGTCGGCACTCGGGATACGCCTTCCTTGATGGAAGGCAGGAGCTTTTGAGCAACAATCCCCTTCATGTTGAACGCGATGGCACTGCGCAACGCAGCGTGCATTTCTTCCGGAAACAAGTCCAGAATACGGCCGATGGTCGTAGCTGCACTGGACGCGTGAATGGTCCCAAACACCAAGTGCCCCGTTTCCGCTGCGTGAATGGCGGTCATAAACGTTTCATGATCACGCATTTCGCCCACCAGCATCACGTCCGGATCTTCTCGAACCGCGTGTTTCATGCCGATTTCAAAATCCTTCACGTCTTGACCAATTTCGCGTTGATTGATCAGACATTTGTCTTCGGTAAAGATGAATTCGATCGGATCTTCCAGCGTCAGAATGTGCTTGCGATAGGTTCGATTAATCCAGTTCAACATCGAAGCAATCGTGGTACTTTTTCCCGAACCGGTCACACCTGCCAGCAGCACCATGCCTTGGTCGAATTTGCACAACTCTTCCATCACAGGCGGCAAGAACAGGCCTTCAAAGTTGGGAATCCAGTTGTTAATACGTCGTGCCACCAGACCGATATTGCCCAGCTGCGTCAACATGTTCACTCGGAATCGCCACGTCACACCGTCGACGTCAATGGTATGCGCAAAGTCGGCACCGCCGTCTTCGTCAAAGATGCGACGATTCCGTTCGTTCATCATAGGAAATAACAGACGCACCATTTCTTCCGCTTCAATGGGGTCACGATTCAGCGGTCGCAGCGAACCCTTGATGCGCATATAAGGAGGCTTGCCCACTTTCAAATGCAAGTCGCTCGCTTCCAGTTTCACGCACGCGCGAAAAATCTTGTCGACTTCCATTTCCTGACGTTTGCCAGTGAAACGTTCGACATCATCTACGGTGCTCATATCTCTTGTTCCTTCTGATCAAGCATGTTCGCATCAACCGCAAACCAACTACATCCGAACCGGAATACCTCGATCCGCCATGACCTGCTTTGTTTCCGCAATGGTATATTCGCCAAAATGAAAAATACTGGCCGCCAACGCAGCGTCCGCCTTCCCTAGTTCAATGGCGTCTGCCAAGTGTTCAGGACACCCCGCTCCGCCACTGGCCACAACCGGAATGGAAACCGCTTCACTGACCGCCTTGGTAATCTCAATGTCATAGCCGTCCTTGGTACCGTCACAATCCATACTGGTGAGCACAATTTCGCCAGCGCCCAAATCTTCTACTCGCCGAGCCCATTCAACCGCTTCCAATCCCGTCGGCAGTCGCCCACCATTGATGTGAACTTCCCAAACTTCGCGCCCCTCCTTGTGCACTCGTTTGGGATCAATATTCACCACAATACACTGACTGCCGAACCGACGAGCTGCTTCGCGAACGAATTCTGGGTCTTTGCACGCAGCCGAATTGATGGAAACTTTGTCCGATCCCGCATTCAACAACGCACGAATATCTTCGGTCGAACGTATGCCACCTCCCACGGTCAGCGGCATGAACACTTGTTCCGCCGTCCGCCGCACTACGTCCAGCATAATCTCTCGTTCTTCATGACTGGCTGTAATATCCAAAAAGACAAGTTCGTCCGCGCCTTCTTTTTCGTAACGCGCCGCCACTTGAACCGGGTCGCCAGCGTCAACCAGATTGACAAAGTTCGTACCCTTGACGACTCGCCCCTGATTTACATCCAGGCAAGGTATAATCCGTTTTGCCAACATCGGCGAGTGATGCCTTAACTTCTTTGATCTGTTCCAGTTACGGCGCGAGAACCGAGCTATCCGCCGCGAGAAGTTTTTACTTTAGATTCCACGTCTTGCCGGGTCAATGGTCAGGTTTCAGCGCGTGAACACTTCCAGACAAATCACTGCCACCATCAGCACGAAAAGCAAGCTTTTCGTTCTATTCGCGGCTACGACATTTGTACAGGATTAGGCCAACGCAAATCCACACAAGCGCTGGTGGCAGGGCTTCCGGTACCGATTCCACTGAGGTTCGCAAGCCCTGCTCGAATCCTCCGGCTTGAAACACGGCCACAAAGTCGGCCGAATTGAATTCACGATCTGCATTCCAATCGCCCGTCTCCCAAGTGGAATTGTCACGAAGCAAATCTTCGTATTCCCCGGCCTGAAACACCTGAACCAGATCGGACGTCCCAAATTGCCCGTCCAGATTAGCGTCACCTAACCAAGTCCCCAGAACGTTATTCGCAAACGCCGCGAGGTCATCCGCGTTGACTTGTCCCGATCGGTCGATGTCCCATTCGTCGGCAGGGTTATTACCGTCAATCGCCGTGCTCAACAGATTAATGTCCAACGCATTAACTAGGCCGTCGGTATTGAAATCGGCCCAAGGGCTTTTTCGCCGAAAAGTGACTTCGAAAATTTGTTCCGAAGCCGCCGAATTTCCTTGGTGCGGCAGGTCAGTCACAATGCCGCCCACAATGTGACCGAGCGTGATTTCAGCGGGCAAGTCGTCCATGCGAATCACACCGTTGCCCAGAGTAGGAATGGCCGGCGAAACAAGGAATTCCGCATTCGCACCAAAACGCAAAATTCGCCCCGAATTGACATCGACCATTTCAGGAAAGCTGGGCGGCAGAACGTGCTGAACATAATCGCCGTCGGCATCGCGGACAATTACGGACGAATCATTTCCAAATGGCATCAGATCATCGCGGACCAACTGCCCGTCCTCCGTCGTGAACAGGCCAATGCCGCCCCACAATACAAGATGATTTTCGCCAGTGGATTCCGAAAACATGGAAAATTTGGCCGAATGATAATTATTCATCGGCTGACGAAACGAGAACGGAGAATCTGGGTCTTCCATCCAAGTCGAACCGTCGGCATCGATCTCGACCGGCACAGTCCATACGCCGCCCGCTTCGGTAAAGACACCCGACAACGCCACTAGCGAAGATTCCAATTCGCCATCGTCATTCGTCGCCACAAACGGCAAAACGTTAAGGTCTCGGCGACGATATTCGTCACGTTGTTCGCCCCATGTCACATCGGTGACCGACAATGCCTGACCGTCATCCACAATCGTAAAGCTGCGAACTTGATTGGTATAAACACCATTACCAAATTGCGTATAGTCTCCTTGAAAGTCTTGTCCGAACACCAACTGCGTGCGGCCGTCCAGTTCTAGCATGGCGCCGCCCGTGACGGTAAACAGCGGGTCATGTACTTGGCGAATGTGATTCGCCGCAACGTCATTGCCGTTGATGACCCAATCCATCAAGCCAGGAACGTCAATCGCCGTCAACGCATCAAACGTTGTGAATTCGTCGTCCGTGCGAAACCCATAGCCTCCAGAAAGATACAAACGAGCCCCCGATTGGTAAAACTGATTGTTGGTAACGGCAATCGAATCGACTTGTTCCACGCTGAGTCCAGCCGCAACATCCTGCAACGAACGACGCCACGTTTGTCCCAAATTTGGATCCACCACCCAAACATCGCGATTCTGGTGAGCTGGTGGAAAATTGACGAATCCGTTCTGAGTAAAGTCGTGCAGACCATTGGTCCTTCCGCTCAACAACAACCACTTGCCATCCCATTGCGCGTGTGCAAACGAATGCAGCGTCGGAAGTTCGGCTTCTATGTCCAACGGGACTAATTGCAATTCGTAGGGCAAGACGCCGTCGTTTAGGACAGGACTAAATTGCAACGTCTGATGTTGAGCCCAGGTGAACGCAGTGCTGTTCGCCCACAGCAAAACTGCAAAACAAATTGAACAACACCAGTGGCTTACGACTCTCAATTTTGTCTCCCTTGCCTTGCCTAACAGTAACTTGCTAGCACCAAAATCGCACTGGCATTCTAACAACAACATTCAGTTTGTGCCGAATAATTCGGCGTCTGCGAGCCAAACCGACCGTTCCGATCCACAAGCATTCAAAACACAAGTGGTTCGTTCCGAATGAAACACAAATCGTCTGGTCCCGGTGACGTTGCGCCTAAAGATCCGCTGCTAGCAATAGTAGCTGGCCCGAAAGATTTCGGGCTTGCGTTGAAGTGCATTCAACGAATACGCTGATGCGACATCAATGACGTCATTCAAGGTGAATGACCACGACGTGAAGCATCATCGGCCGAGTTATCATGGAGGAGAGTGCTCGTGATGAAGATGAAAACGTGGAAGTTTTGGTTTGTCGGCTTGCTATTGGTTCGTGTTGCCAATGGCGCGATGATCATCGACAGCTTCCAGTCCGTTCGACATGATCGCTTTGCCAATAGTAGTCAATTCATCGGCGCCAACATGGGCGACGCATTCGATCTATCGGGAATTGCCCGAGCCAGCGATGGGCGATGGGTGACCATGATTTCGCCGTCTCATTTCATTTCAGCCTACCACTTTCGACCCGAATTGAACTCGACCGTAGAATTCATTCAGGGTAACGATGCCAACGGTCTCAGGACCACTCGGCAAGTGGTAGAGGGTCAACAAGTGGGCAACACCGACCTGTGGATCGGCCGACTTGATAGCCCGGTTGATGATGGCATCAAAATTTATCCCATGGCGCAAGACGTGGGCATTATGGGCCCCACGGTTTATCAGATTGGAAACTCACCGTCCGGCAAACTTGGTGACAACGTGACCACCGATTTTGCGGTGGGACGCAACATCCTGGATCGATTCGGCAATACGCAACTGAACGACAGCTTCTTTCACTACGCCGGGTACACAGACGATACGGCACTGGGCGACTTGACGGGAGGCTCGCAACCGGAAGCCAATTTGATTCAAGACGAAACCTTCTATCAAGAATTTGATTCCGGGGCACCAACATTGATCTTTCAAAACGGTAAGATCGAATTGTTGGGCATTCATTCGTTTATTGCCGAAATTTCGACCGCACCACCTCACACGACAGTGGAACGACGTTTTTCTGGCGATGTCTATTTACCGACCTACCATTCGCAAATCGAATCGACCATGGCCACGCTGGTTCCTGAACCATCGGCTGCGTCGCTACTGGCCCTGGGCTTGCTAGCGTGGTTCGCGATCCAACGCAAACGCCGCTGAGCCCCGGACAAGACGATTCAACCACGTGAGGAGGCGTGTTTCCTGTTGCAGGAACACGCCTTTTTTGCTGTAAAAATCGCTATCGACGCAGCGAGTCAATTTTGAAAGACTTTGTCAATAAATTTTTATTGACTCGCAAACGGAGTTCAAAGAAATGCGTCGGTATCGGTCGGTATCTCTATCCTGCTGCCTGATTGGCCTTAGTCTGTGCCTGTCTGGCTGCGCGTGGAATCCGTTTGTCAAACAGGCTTCGGTCGAAAACGAAAGCCCGGACAAAGTCACAGCAGACCTGGATCCTTGGTACAAACAATTTCGTCCGAAAGGGTTGCCGACCGATCGGTTCGGCCTTGATCCTCGAGCAAAAGACATCGAACGCAATCTGGGATTCTAACGCCAGGAACAACAGCGTTTGGCAATACTGGTTCTTGCGATGTCCGCTGCGAATTGTCGCCGCTGGCCTATTTCAATTCGAACGCGGGACATTCACCGGCCGAATCAAAATCGGTCTCGCCAACAAATAGCGCACCTGCGTTCGTGGACTTGGCTCGCAGCTCCGGTGACATTCCTTCGTCCGCCGTGGTTAGCAACAATTCCACTCGCCCATTTCGTTCAATCAATTGCGGGCAAGTTACTCGAGGCGAAGCGGGACAAATCCAAGTTCGCTCCAATTGGCCCGTGGCAATGGAAAACTGACGAGCTTCACCGTGGTTCGATTCGCGAGGATCATAGATGGCCACAATCAAGCTCTTTTCATCCGGCGTCATGATCATGCCGTCCGGAAATACGTCTGACCCCACCAGGTCCACAACGACTTGCGGTTCAGTCACTTTGCCCGAATTGGTGTCCAACGTCCAACGCAAAACCTGCTGCGATGGCGAACAGATGTCAAAGAATTCGTAAACGCCGTCACGTCCATTTCGCACGGCCTTGCCATTGGAACAGATCTGATTATCCAGTAATTGCACCGGCGTTTGTTCACCTCGCCGCAGCAAATACAAACCGGCAATTTTCTTGCTAAAGGTCAGCTCTTTGCAACCAAACACCAAATGCCCGTCAAAGGTAACGCCGTCATTAATGATGGTACCTTCCACTTGAGCATCGATGCCACCAATCCAATGTTGGACTTCGCCCGATTCGATATCCACCAAATCGACGCTGCGTTCCATACCCACCACAAATACGTTCGGCCGATTCGTAGGGAAGGCAAATCCAGGTCTGCCCGTTAATGGAATGTTCCGGTTCGAACCATTTCCAAAATCAAAAACGTTTAGCGAACCCGATTTCGCATCTGCCCCATGCGTAATCGCCACCCAAGACAGACGATTCGAACCGTAACGATACGGACCTTCTGGAAGAAAACGCAAAGCTTCCGTTTCCGGGACAAACAAGACGCTCGCTTCGACTTCTTGGGGCATGCTCTAAATCCTCGGGATATCTCAATTCTTAGGCGAAAGCATCGTCAGAACGGAATCCGGCACTACCAAGCCCAATCCCACGACGCAAGAACGGTGAAATCGCGTCCGCTTGAAGACAAATCACTGATTTTCCGCAATAAAAAAAACCCTGGCGTTAACCAGGGTTCGAGTGGAGACGAGGGGGATCGAACCCCTAACCCCCAGCTTGCAAAGCTGGTGCTCTCCCAATTGAGCTACGTCCCCAGCGAGGAATACTAATTCATCGGCAGTCATTTACTGCTTCGTTAACTTGTTTCCAAGAAGACGCCAATCTACAAATGCATCGAAGTTTGTCAATGCGTCCCCGCCGAAAGCGTTGGCAATTTTTCTACAAAAATTCCTGGCAGCTCTCATTCGAAGGTTCGTACACATGACAAAGTGGAACGTCTTGCCCATCCTGGCCATCATTTTCGCTTCCGACTTGTTCAGTCTGGCTTCCCGGCCGTCGATTCTGGCGGACGAAGTCAAGCCGGTCCTGACCAAACCGCTTGAGCTGACCGGTGAAATTGACCGGACGCTAATTCAAGGTGTAGACCGTTTCCTATTGCAGCAGATTCGCCGTTCGGCGGAAGATCGCCAAACGTATTGGTCATTCTATTCGTCGTCGGCTGACGCGTGGGAGGCTTCGCTGGCGGCCAATCGACAAGAATTGAAGATGATTTTGGGAATGCGAGACGATCGAGCAACCAACCGTGGTTTTCAATTCGAAAACCTGTTTGCTTCGCCGTCCAACCGCTATCCTGATTCGCCCACCTTGCGAAGTTCGCTGATTGCGGAAACCGCCGAATTTGAAATTCACACGGTTCGCTGGAACGCCTTTGGAAATGTCGTCGCGGAAGCACTGTTGCTGGAACCCGTTCAGCAAGCGGCGGTCGCCAACGTGATTGCCATTCCTCACGCCGATCATTCTCCGGAACAGCTTTGCGGCTTGGTGGATGGCGTCCCGGCGGATTCTCGTTTTCCCATCAAACTGGTTCAGGCCGGTTGCCGAGTTGTCATTCCTGTCACGGTTAGTCGCCAACGCAAACAGTTTTCTTGGAACGGGCACGAACCTGATTTGACGAATCGAGAATTCTTGTATCGCAGTGCCTTTGAATTGGGCCGCCATTTGATTGGCTATGAACTTCACGCCACGTTAGCTGCCGTCGATATTTTCCAGCAACAGACTCCAGACCTACCTGTCGCCGTCGCTGGCTGGGGCGATGGTGGCATGTTGGCTTTGTACGCCGGAGCAATTGACGGACGAATTTCTGCCGTTTGGTGCAGTGGCTATTTTGATCAACGCGAAGGCATTTGGAGCGAACCAATCGACCGCAATGTCTTTGGCCGATTGACTCGATTCGGTGATGCCGAATTGGCGGTCATGTGCGCCAATCGGATCCTGATCATCGAATCAGCCGATGGACCTGTTCAAACTTCGACAGGAGGCCCAGGAGCTCCGTTTGAACTCACTTCGCCTTCGTTGAAAACAGTTTCCGCCGAATTCCAACGTGCTCAACGGTGCGCCGGTTCGATGGCAAAAAATCTGCACCTGATTGATTCAGACGACGGACGATTCGGAGGCAAAGGGTCGCTGGAAACACTTTTGACTAGTTTGAAAATTTCCAATCGCAGCGCCGATAAGGATCAGCCTCTGGCGGTCAAATTCATACCCGACGCCGACCAGCGTATGCACCGGTATATGATCCAGCTAGATGCACATTCACAAAACGTGCTGCGGCACAGTCGCTTTGAACGAAAAGCGTTTATGAAGGATTTGGACACCAGCAGCGTTGACGCTTTTGTCGAATCGTCACGACACTATCGTGACGTGTTTTATCAACAAGTGATCGGCAAATTTGACTTGCCGTTACTGCCACCCAACGCACGCACTCGGCTTTGGAAAAGACACGAATCTTGGACAGGCTATGAAGTTGTCTTGGACGTCTTTCCTGACGTGATTGCTCACGGCATTCTTCTGATTCCGAATGACCTGCAGCCCAACGAACAACGTCCCGTCGTTGTTTGCCAACACGGCTTGGAAGGATTGGCCCAGGACACCATTGAACCATTGGATCACTATGCCTACCAAGGATTTGCCAGTCGCTTGGCGTCCGAAGGTTTTATCACCTTTGCACCCCAGAACCTGTATCGCCATCAAGATGACTTTCGCACTTTGCAGCGAAAAGCGAACTCCATTGGCAAGACACTGTTTTCCGTCATCACGCCGCAGCACCAGCAGATTGTCCACTGGCTTAAAACTCAGCCCTTTGTGGACGGAGATCGCATTGCGTTTTACGGGCTTAGTTACGGCGGGAAGACGGCAATGCGAGTACCCGCGATTGTGACCGACTACTGTCTATCGATCTGTTCGGCTGACTTCAATGAATGGGTCGACAAGAACGCATCCACAGTGAACCCACGCAGCTACGTCTGGACCGGGGAATACGAAATCTTTGAATTCAACCTGGGTGGCACGTTTAACTATGCGGAAATGGCGTCGCTTATCGCACCTCGTCCGTTCATGGTGGAACGAGGTCATTTTGATGGCGTGGCAGATGACGAAACGGTGGCCTTCGAATTTGCCAAGGTTCGCCGCCTGTACCAGGGACAGCTCAAGCTAGCTGACCGCTGTGAAATCGAATGGTTCGCCGGACCTCATACCATCAACGGCAAGGGAACCTTCGACTTCCTCCGACGGCATCTTCAATTCCGCCCGTAAATACCTCGTCTTGGTGGACTTTTGCTTCGAATTGCAACGATCCAATCGTTTTTGCAA
>JAGQOZ010000133.1 GCA_020426955.1 Planctomycetales bacterium | reverse complement strand
GACGGCGATCGCTGGCGGTGGGAATTTTTGGTACGGGGTCACTCGTTCCGCAACTTCGTCCAATCGGCAGCGAATGGTCTGTTGGTCGGGCCAGCTGCATCTGCGGACCAATGCCACCGAAGTATCCGCAGGCAAGCCATGTCGGATCAGTTCGCTAGACCAAGTCTTGGCGGTGGTGACACCCATGTAAAAGACCAGCGTACCGGGAAACTGGGCGAGGGCTTGGTAGTCCAGCGGAGTCGGATTGTTCGCTTGTTGATGACCGGTGACAAACGCCACCGACGACGCGCTGTCTCGATGCGTCAACGGCAATCCGGCATAGCTGCCGGCGGCCAAAGCGGCGGTGATGCCGGGGACAACTTCGAATGGAATCTGATTCGCGATGAGCGCGTCAAATTCCTCGGCAGCTCGACCAAAAATAATCGGGTCGCCACTTTTCAGGCGAACGACACATTTTCCAGCCAACGCTTCGTCGATCATGCGCTGGTTGATTTTTGGCTGAGGCCATTTGTTGTGTCGACCATGTCCGCCACTGCAAACCAGTTCGGCGTTGGGAGGGGCGTGTCGCAAGATGCGCACGTTCACCAAATAGTCATACAGGACGACATCGGCCTGGGCCAAGCATTGTTGAGCTCGAAGCGTCAACAGACCCGGATCACCCGGGCCAGCACCAACCAGGTAAACTTTTCCAGGTAATTGGGTAGATGACGATTCGAGCATGACTTGGAACGCAGATTGTTGGCAAAGAAAGGACGGTTTTACGGCGCCCAGGACGATTGGATTACAGCAGTTTCGAACGAATATGTTAAAATCAAGTAGAACAGAGTTGACCGGTTTTCGAAACCACAGAACGCATTGCAAGTTGGATGAATACGCAGACCCACGAATCGCAACCTTTAGGCCCCGCGCCTCTTTCCGTGTCAGCCAGGCAACGGTTACAGCGGTGTTATCAGCGAGGCAAAGAACTGACGTCACAGTCGCCGCCCGATTTTGACTACGCGCATACCATGTTTACGGAATGCGTCTTGAACGATCCGTCCAATTTGGAATATGTGGACGCGTTGCTGACGAATTTGCAGAAAAAGTACAAGAACAACAAAAAGGGAGCGACGTTTCGCGGTTTTGGTGGCAAGTCTTCGTTCAAGAAAGCGGTGGCCGCAGAAGAATGGGATGACGTCTTCCGCATGGGATTCGAACTACTGAAATCCAATCCGTGGGACGTATTGGTTCTGCATGGCATTGCGGAAGCGTGTCAAGCCAACCATTTCAACGAAGTGGAACTTCGCTACTTGAAGAATGCGCTGGACGCCAAGCCCAAAGACGTTGACGTCAACAAACACTGTGCCGAATCGTTAGCTCGAATGGGCCAATTCGACCAAGCCATTGCGTGTTGGAATCGCATTTTGGAACAAGACAAGAATCATCCCGATGCTCAGCGGCGCATTGGCGAATTGACCATGGCCAAGACGATGGGCAAGCCGTTGCCTGCGCTGCCCGGCGCACGAGTTTTCTCGAACGTTCGACACGTCGTAGCGACGGCTTCCGAATCTACCGCCGCGACCGCGGACGACGAAGTTCCCACGCCACGACGCGTGGAACCTGCGCCAGAACCGGTGGTGGTGACACGGGAATCGTTGGAGGCGGCCATTCAGAAAGAGCCGAATGACCCGGATCATTATCTTCGTCTGGCAGAGTGGTTGGACGAACAGGCTGAGTATCGAGACGCGTTTCAGGCGTATCGCAAGGCATTGCAGGTGGCCGGTGGAAATAGCTTGCTGATTCGCGAAAAAGTGGAAGAAGCGCAAATTCGCATGTATCAGGGTCAATTGGCGATTGCCGAACAACGATCAAACGCGGAAAAAACGGCGGAAGCTCGTGATCTGGCCGCAAGATTTCGATCGGAATTGAACCGCCAAGAGATGCAGTTTTATGCGATTCGTAGCGAACGCTATCCGGAAGAAATCCAGCTGCAATACGAACTGGCGGTTCGCTTGAAACGAGACGAAAAATTTTTGGAAGCGGCCAAGGCGTTTGAAAAAGCGGCCGCAGCCAACGAATTCCGCGCAATTTCAATGCTGGAGCTGGGCGAATGCTATCAACATCTGCGTCGTTACGGAAACGCCATGAAAAGCTACCGCAGCGTGCTGGAATTGCCGAATTTGGATGAAGACGTGGAAAAACGAGTTCTTTATCGAGCTGCCATATTGGGGGCGGCGCTCAAGGATGTCGAATCCGCCATCCGGATGCTCGAAAGACTTGTCAATTTGGATAAACATTACCGAGACGCTACTACCCGTCTGGACAAGCTGAAGCAAATCAGCAATAAAGATTGATTACACAGCGGCCGAAATAGGGTTGTTTACAGGCCGTTTCGATGGACGTTTTGGAAAACAGGTAGATTTGGTTTAACTATGCCTAATACTGCAGGTGCAAGAAAGCGACTTCGGCAAAGCAAGGTTCGCCGCGATCGCAACCGGTCGGTCAAGACGGCCGTCAGGACACAAATTAAGAAAGTACGTGAAGCTGTGGCAGCGGGAGACGTTGGAAAAGCGGAAACGGAATTCGTTTTAGCTGCCAAGCAATTGGACCGAGCGGGTTCGCATCGAGTTATGCATCCCAATACCACTTCACGGTACAAGTCTCGATTGTCTCAGCTGATTCGCAAAGCCAAACAAGCCAGCTAGGCGAAATTGCTTTTGCCGACATCGCGGGAAAAACAAAATTCAATGCAAAAAGCGTCGCCCTTGGGGTGACGCTTTTTTTGTGTTACGCAAACCCACTCGGCGGGAGCCAACGTTGTGACCATTGAAAACAGTGTGACTCATTGGATGCACAAGCTGGCTGGCGGAGATCAAGTAGCGGCGGAACTGCTTTGGAAACGCTACTGCCATCAGCTGATGGGTTTGGCGAGAAAGCACCTGCGCCATCATCCTCGTCGAGCGAGTGACGAAGAAGATGTGGCGTTAAGCGCGTTTCATGTCTTTTGCAAGGGTGCGGCCGAAGGCAGGTTCCCCGAACTGCATGATCGAGACAACTTGTGGCGCTTACTGGTTGTAATTACTGCTCGCAAAGCATCTGACCACCTCAAACACGAACGCCCTCGCACACCTCCCGGTTGGGCCGCGTCTCAGGACGTGGATGTGGAGGAGGTGATCGGAAGTCAACCAACTCCCGAATTTGCTGCCGCAGTTGCTGACCAGTGTGACCGCTTGCTTGCGGTTTTGTGCGATTCGATGTTGCAAAAGATTGCCACGATGAAATTGGATTCGTTCTCAAACGAAGATATTGCCGCTGAACTTGGCGTTTCGGTTCGAACCGTGGAACGCAAACTGAGTCGGATTCGTGCCGAATGGGAAACGGTTCTAACAGAAACGCCAGATTGAGTTGTTCCAACCGGAAATCATCGGACGGCGCGATTTGGCGAATAGGTCCCGCTTTGCATTGATACCACCAAATCAGCGCTGTCGAATTCTCCATCGCAGTTCCAATCTCCTTCGGCCCAACCGGAATTTTCGCGAGCTGCGTCTTCGTATTTCCCAGCTTGAAAGATAGCAATCAGGTCGCGTGAATCAAAGACTTGATCCAGGTTCGCGTCACCGGCTGACGTTTTCAATAGGTCGTGAACCAAGACGTCAAAGTCGGATTCGTCCGTTTGCCCGTCACCGGTCAGGTCAATGTTGTGTGTCTGACTACGAATGGCGGAACAAACCGCATCAATGTCGGCAGCGTCAATGTGACGGTCTCGATTGACATCTCCAGCATTGATGTACAGGTTGTAAACGCCTTCGCTACTGAGAAAACCGCTGATATGTAGGAAAATACTCGTGCCCGGAGCTGTCGTGACGGTCACGTTTTCCAGTCCGTCATCAATGTCATTGTCAATCAAGTGCAATAGGTTTCCGGCGTCATCGTAAACGGACAGGTCCAGTATATTGCCCACAATTCCGTCTGCATCGATTCCAATAATCAATTCGCCCAGGTAGTCGATCGGAAGTTCGAACCAATCGACATCTGCAATGTTGTCTATCGTGAGCCCAAAGATCGGTTCTAGATCGTCCAGCACGGTAGCCTCGGACTGCGAATCGTTGTGATTCGGATCGATGTCTAAAAAATCGGGCGGCGTTTCATCATACAAATCTGTCGGATCAGCGTCCGCATCTTCCGGGCGGTCTTTGTCACCGTCCTGGTATTCGCGAAAATTCTGCAGGTCGTCAAAGGCATAACGTAAGTGCAACCAATCATGATGACCATGTAAGATTTCACCCGGTGTCAGATCCGCGTCATTTACCAAACCGTCTCGATTGTGATCCGCTAGACCTCGGTTGATGTCTGCGGAAACAGGCTGCGAGCTAATTTGGCCATTACGGTCCCAATCGACATCGCCGTTGACGTTTACGGCATGCAACGGGATCGGCCCAACTTGGACTTGAACGCCTTGGAGCGAATCGGAAAGTCCAATTCCGTTTTCTTCGATCAGTTGAAGTTCATCAAGCGAACGCGCATCTTCATTTGAAAAATCAACCTGCCATCCAGAGTTGAACGCATTTGGCACCTGCCAATGATAATTCATGATGCTGTAGTAGTTGGGTTTGAAATTGATGTCGTCATCGCCTCCGTGACGCAATCCCAGTGTGTGGCCTAGTTCGTGCATGAACGTTCCGGCCTGCTGCTCCGGTGTTCCTCCGGGTGTTGACCAATTCCCAAGCGTGACCAGAAAGTCGTCGCCAGGCAGTTCGCCGACACCGGACTGCAGTGTGTCACCGATAGAATGGCCGAACAGGCCGTAACGAAAAACGCGACGCTTGGCCAGGTTAATAAACGGCCAATTTTCGTGGTTGCGTTCCGCATGCAGTCCGAATTGGCCGCTGCGATTCAGCAGGTCGGTCCCGTTCTTGATTCGATCGAATTCCGTCCAACGGCTGGCGAAAAACTCGACCGGAATCGCCGTCTCGTCCAATTGTACGTGCAGTCGAATCCCCACCGAACCGTCTGGATTGGACACCGGCGCATGGAGAAAAGCGTCAATGACTTGGTCCAAAATAGTGTTGGTTGCCAGGCCAGCATCCATCACTGCCTGACTAGTTTGCGCAAACGCGGCGGGTCCCATTCCAGTCATCGCGTCTACTTCCACAAACAAGTCCTTGTGAAACGGGTCTGCGCCCAAGGCCGGCAGGTCCAAGTCCACCAGACCATCTCCGTTGATGTCGATTCCGTTTATTTCCCAATCGTCCAGCAAGCCATCACCGTCGGAATCAAGCTTCGGAGGCTGTGGTGCCACATCAAAATCCCATACGGCCAATCCGCCTATTGTGTGGTCGAGATTATGAGCAAAAATCACGGTGCCGTCCTGCGACATGCCTTGAAGCAGACTAGTGCCATCCACTTGATCGGCCACAAAGACCAGCTGATTATTTCGCAACGGCTGAACTTCGGTTGGACGCAACGCATCATCCACGCTTAATGAAAGTACGTCACCGGAATACGCATTGATTCGTTGCAATGAATGCGATTGAGGATTGGCGACCCAGTATTCCGCGTCGAATGTCGGATTGACACCCCGAGTGTCGTCGTCAGGTTCGCTTGTCGAGATGACTCGGCCGTCTGCCAACACCGTGGTATCAAAGGCGTCCAGTACACCGGTCTGGATGATTTCAATGAACGAACCGTCCCATGCCATCCGGCCCGTAGCGTCCGCACCGGAATCAGCCAATAGTATCGAATCATCCGCTAACACATCAAACCCAAAACCCTGCGGTACTACGCCATCGTCCGGTACAAAATCTGGAACGGGAATGGTCCGCGCCAACTGGCCGTCGGGAAAGAACACGGCGATTTCTCGGCCGGCGTCGGTTTCAATGTTGACGTAAACCAACCCACCTGAATCCAGCTCCACGTCGCCCAGTTTGCCTGCCGACAGGATCTCATCGGTGAAACGCCCAACCAGGGTGCCTGTCACGTCATAGACATCAATGGTTGTTTCGGTTGCGAGATAAATTCTGGGAAGATCGGGATTCAGTTTGATGGTCAAATCATAGTTTGGAACACGGTCGTCACCAAAACCGAACGCTCTGATCAGAAACGTCTGACCAGGCAGAGCCGCAACGTGGACATGTTCGTTATCGGTGCGAGTAGCTGACCAAAAAATGTCTTCGCCCGTTTCGTCATAGATCTGCAAATCCAAGTCACCTTGGTCATGATGGAACCACGCGTCGACTGACAACGTACCTCGGGCCGGCGCCGTCCAGCGAAACCAGTCTTCGTCCTCAGCGGAGTCGATGCTGAGCGACGACAAAAGTTGGTCAGCAGAATCTATTTCACTTGCGGCAAGCAACGAATCATTCGGTTCGAAGTGATCCGGGTCTTGTTGTTCCAGTCCTGCAACCACAATCGATACCGTCGGCGGCTGTAAACCAGGATCTGCTTCCGAAGAAAATCGTAAGTCATCACTTGCTGAATGAAGTGTGACGAATTGCTCCGCTCCACCCTGGTTCGAACGGTGTGCAATTTCGATGCGCTGAGAGCTGGGGATGCCAAATTCGGTGGGTTGAAACTGAACGACGGAGGTCGACACGTCAATCGAATCGGCGGCAATGGGGACAAGATTGACGGCGGCGTTTGGCGGGTGGCCCAAGCAGACTATCATTTCGGTACGCTGGCCATTGCTAAGGTTTACTTCGCTGGCCGACACATTGATGGCCAGTGCTGGATCGACCAGAAGCAATGAATAGTTGGTTGCGCCGAGTGTCGGACGCCAAGCGAGCGGACCTGCTGGGTTCGCAATCAACTCCGGCAACGCGGACGGCGAGAATTGAGGCGACGCAAAATGGAAGACGATCATTTCCGTGCAACGTGGTGCTGTCACCGTTGGAGCGATCTGAATCTCCAGTCGGCCTAAAATGTCAGCTTGTTGGGCAAAGTGTAGCGAGTCTAAATCCGCAGTAATGGGGCCGCCAATCTCCAAGCGAATCGTTCCTTCCATGGTCTGGTGAAAAATCCCATCCATCAGAAGCTGGCTGGCGATGCCTGGTGACACGGATATAATTTCGCCCTGGTTGGTGAAATTGCCATCCACGCCAGAATTGCCCACAAAATCCAGTTGCCCGGCGTTGTGTAATCCGTCGGCCGCAGCCAGCGTCGAGCTATCCAGGCGAAGCGTTCCCGCTTGAATATCGGCCGTACCGCGAATTTCCAGATGCGTGTTGTGCAATTCGAGCGAACCATTGGGACCGAAGAAGAAGAGGTCGCCGATCGGTTGGGTCGCAGCGTCCAGTCGAATCACCGCGGGTTCGGCAATCTCGATAATCACGTCTTCGTTCGTCTGGGGCACCTGCCCTTCGGACCAGTTTTGTGGGTCATGCCACGACGTGCCGTCGCCGAAACCAAGCCAAACGGCAGTCAGTAGATTCCGCTCTTCTAGCGGCTCCAGTCGACTGACATGATTGTGGCACAATCGCTGAGCGTTGCGAAAATAATGGCGGGCAAGCGCGCGACGACGCATCGATTCATCTCCTACAACAGAGGCTTGCCGCAACTATTATTGGTTGAACACGAACCTACCATACACAAAAAATCGCATCTTGTCAGCAAAAAACTGGGATTCGGCCCGGTATCAACGGGACAGGTCGAATCAGCCAGTCGGACGAATATAATGAAACTGTTTCGTTGACCGAGGAAAGAAAAAGTGAACCGTGCCACGTATTCTCGACACACGCTGCCCATCGAATTGGTACGTCGAATTGACAAGCTTTGTGATCAGTTCGAATCAGAATGGGAACCGGGACGCGTCGAACTGATTGCGGACTTTCTGCTTCAGGTTCCCAGCGAACAGCAACCATTCCTGTTTGGCGAATTGCTGCGACTAGAAGTTGCGTTGAAGTCAGACCATGGTCTTGCCGCGGACGCGATTGACTATATTCATCGGTTTCCGCAGTTTACTGCCGCCATCAGGCAGTGCTGTGTTGCTTCGGGTAGTCCAGGTGCCGCGTCCAATGAAGAATTGGCGGCGCAGTTGGAAGTTGTCGCAAATCCTGAGAAAGATGTCGGTTGTGAAATCGGCCGCTATCAAATGGAACGGCTGATCGGACATGGAGGCCAGGGCCGAGTCTACTTGGCTCGTGACCCGCTGCTGAACCGGCAGGTTGCGCTGAAACAGCCACTTTCTTATGCCTTTGAAACAGAAGAACAGCGTAACGCGTTTCTGACGGAGGCCAGGACGTTAGCTTCGCTGGATCATCTTCATATTGTTCCTGTGTTTGACTGTGGCGTGGATCCGGATGGAGTTCCGTTTGTCGTTTCGAAACTGATTGACGGAGATAGTTTGGGGCACCTTTTGAAGGATGGTCGGTTCGAAATCATGGACGCAGTGGAACTGGCGGCCAACATTGCCGACGCGTTGCACTATGCTCACCGCCAAAAAATGGTTCATCGCGACGTCAAACCGGGAAATATCTTGATAGACCAAGCGGGCGTGGCGTATTTGACGGACTTTGGTTTGGTACTCACGGATGACGGGTACGGTGTTTCCGGTAGTTTTGCAGGCACGCCCGCGTATATGAGTCCCGAACAAGCTCGAGGTGAAGGACACTTGGTTGACGGACGGTCCGATGTGTTTAGCCTGGGCGTGGTTCTGTACGAAATGCTCACCGGCGAACGACCATTCGTCGGTGCGAATTGGCTGGACGTGATTGATCGAATTGTCCGCTTGCCAGTGCGACCTCCAAGACAATTGAACGATCGGATTCCTCGCGAATTAGAACGCATTGTTTTGCGAGCGTTAGAGAAGAACGTGCAAGACCGGTATCTCACCGCAGCTGACATGGCAGACGAGTTGCGGATGTTGCTTGCCGAGAACACTGTTTCGACACTGCACCTTTCCACTTTACGGCCAACGGCTGATCGCCGTAATGCCATTGTTCCGCCAGGATTGCGCTCATTTAGTTTTCAAGACGCAGATTTTTTTCTGCCGTTGTTGAGCGGTCCGCGAGATGGTCACGGGATTCCGGATTCGGTGCGTTTCTGGAAATCTCGGATTGATAGTCAACAGCGAAACTTTGCGTTTCGAACTGGTTTGATCTACGGCCCATCAGGCTGCGGAAAGTCATCATTCGTCAAAGCCGGCTTGATTCCTCGTTTGGCAAACCATGTTTTGCCTGTGTTCTTGGAAGCATCCACTAACGGTACCGAGTCTCAATTGGCTGAGCAGATTGTCAGGCTCACGCATGGCAACCCAGTTGATCATACGGCGAATCTTTCAAGGCTGGTTGCGACGCTACGCCGACAAATGGCAGATGCTGGACAGAAGTGTGTGATCTTCTTAGACCAATTCGAACAATGGCTGTTTGGCCACGACTGGGACACCGACACGATCCTGTCGGATTCGCTCAGACAGTGCGATGGAGTCCACGTTCAATGTGTCTTGCTGGTGCGAGACGACTTTTGGAGCGATGTCAGCCGATTTGCCAAGCAGCTAGATGTTAAGTTTGTAGAAAATCAAAACAGCCGCATGCTGGACTTGTTAGATGTTCGGCACGCACAACAGGTTTTGACCTGGTTTGGACAAGCGTGGGGATGTCTTCCGGATCATGACACGGAATTGACATCGGAACAGCGTGAATTCATTCGGATGGCGGTACAGAGCATTGCAACGCAAAATCGAATCGTCTGTGTGCGGTTGGCGTTGTTTGCTGAGATGATTCGTGGCGAAGCTTGGCATCCAAAAACAATGGAGCAAATCGGCGGCACCGAAGGCGTGGGGATGCAATTTTTGGATTCCTTGTTCTGCAATTTGCACGCACCCTACGAACATCGCTTGCACGCTGACGCGGCGGAACGTGTTCTTGCCCAGTTGGTACCAGATGAAGAAGTGGAAATCAAACGTCCGTCGGTTTCCGAAGCGACATTGCAAGTTGCTTCGGGCTACGCCGATCGGCCGGCGCAGTTTGAAGACTTGATTCGAATCTTAGATCAGGAAACTCGGCTGATTACGCCAGTCGCTGCGTTAGGACTGGAAAACGATTCGCCCATTCGCGGCAAATCCGATCGACGATTTCAACTGACTCACGACTATTTAGTACCATCCTTGCGAACCTGGATTGACCGTAATCAGCGTTCCACACCCGCCGGACAAGCTTGTCTGTTGCTGCGCGATCGAACTAAGCAATGGCAGCAACGTCGCGACGCTAGGTTGCTGCCATCGCTCGGCGAATTTGTGCGTATACGGCGCTGGACAAAAAAAGCGGATTGGTCTGCCGCACAAGCGGATTTGATGCGTCAAGCTCGTTTGCGATTGGGAATACGATTCGTGGCAGCCATAGGCGTTGCCTCGTTGATCGTGGCGACCTTGACCATGGTGATGATCCATCGCCAGCGGAATGCGCGATTGCAAGCGGAATCGGTGGTGCATTCCGATTGGGATTCACTGCCGAACACTATTGGGCAATTGGACCTTGGTAATCGTAGAATTGATGCAGAACTGCGTCGAATGATGGTGGAGGGCGATCGCGACGAACGTTTGCGAGCGTCGTTGGCGTTGCTGCCAATCGACGCTGGGCAAGCCGAGTTTTTGCTTCAACAGTGTTTTGAAATTTCACCGCAGGAATTGCGCGTCGTTCGAACCATTCTCGGAGAATCGCTGCATCAACGAGTCCCCGAGTTGAAGGCGATCTTACGCGATACCACTCAGAACGCAGACCGACGTTTTCGAGCCGGTGTGCTATTGGCCGACGACGGTGCAAATGCAAATCACGCGAACGAAGATGATTTGGCCGCCAACGCCGAGTTTCTGGCGGTTCGACTGATAAACGAATGCGAGCGAAACCCGCAGCAAACTGCGGATTGGCTTTCTCTGTGGCAGCCAGCTGAGCGAATCTTAGCGGATGAACTTTTTCAACTTGCGACGGACGAATCGGTCACTTCGGCTGAGCGGCAATGGGCCTGTGTGGCAACGTGTCAGTTCGCAACGGCTCGTCCAGAATTGCTGGTGAATCTGCTGACACAGTGTGACCTGCCTTCGTTTGAATTATGTTTCCAGGCTGTCAAAAATAGTGACGCCGCCAAAAAATCTGTGGTTCAACAGTTTGGTGAAGACCTGACGTTCCAGCAGGCGAACCGTTTGGTCTGTGCTGCGTTGCGAATCGAAGATTCGGACGAAGCTTGGCAGCGATTTTCCGGCAATCAACAAAACGACCTGCGCACCGAATTTGCCTTGACGTGCCGCGAGTGTGGAATCGAACTTCCCGTGTTGGCGAATCGCTTGGCGATGGAAACCGATCAGGATCGCATTGGCATGTTGCTCAATGCAATGGGACGCTTCGAATGTCCTGATGACGACGTCGTTCGACGCATCCGACAGCGGTTCTTGTCGGCGCCGGACGCAGGGCACCGCGCCATGGCAGAATGGCTGTTGCGAACGTGGAATCGTTGGCACGTTACTGAAAAATCTGCAATTTCGGCGAATGCCGACGACCAACGTAACTGGTTTGTCACGCCATCCGGCTTCACCATGGTCGTGCTAGGGCCGGCCACGGTCGAGATGGGTTCGCCAGAGGAAGATATGGAACGTTTGCCACGAGAAGTACATTACCAATCGGAAATCGATTATCGATTCGCGATTGCAGATCGTGAAACATCCGTGTCGCAGTTTGAAGCGTTTCTGAAGCAACGGTACGGCAATTCTTTTCGCGACCGTTATGCCAAGTTCGCGCCGACCGACGATTGCGCTCGCACACACGTTTCTTGGTACTTGGCGGCAGAATACTGCAATTGGCTAAGCGAACAAGAAAACATTGCACAAGACCAATGGTGTTACGCGCCGAATTCCGACAAGCGGTATGCGGATGGAATGCAGATGATGAACGATGTGGGCCGCCGTACCGGCTATCGGTTACCGACCGAGGTAGAATGGGAGTATGCGGCCCGAGCGAACTCGATCAACAGCCGATTCTTTGGCCGTGATGCGCAACAATTGCCACACTTTGCGTGGTACGCGGTCAACGCGAACGGACGCTGTTGGCCGGGAGCGCAGCGTCGTCCCAATTCGTTTGGCATGTTTGATATGCTCGGAAACCTCTGGGAATGGTGTCATGATCCGATGACGGACCATCCCGAGCGGCTTGCTTCTTCGCCCGTTATTCCGGCAGCCGCAACAGTCTTGGACTCGCAGGATCGAATTAGTAAAGGTGGTTCGTTCGCGACGCCAGCTTTGTATTTGCGAACTGCGGTGCGCAATCCCGATC
>JAGQOZ010000132.1 GCA_020426955.1 Planctomycetales bacterium | reverse complement strand
TGGTGTCCGATAATGCCGCCCGTAATGGCGCCGGCAATGCCACCCAAAGCCACGCCGTCACGTGTGTTATTTTGCGAAAAGGCAACCGTCGGACCGATAACCACCAGCAGCCATACCATCCATGATCGAAATTTCATTGCCAACCTCGATTCGTTCCTTCGAATAAACATTGCCGTCGCCGACTCATTCGTCCGACCTAACGGCGTCTTCCCTGTTTGATCACGGAAACGCCAACCGAATGGTTCGCGAACCGTCGCTGATTCCCAACGTTTTCCGTTTGCAACATTCTCTTTATATCGGTTTGGGAAACTTTCCCGCTAGATGAATGCTGCGAGTAATTTGAACACCGCTGGATCGTGACCGCGATTGGCCTTGGCAGGACTCTCATGCCAGCAGTGCATTCCGCTGGATGATCCAACCGCCGCCAGCGAAACATCAACCCCGAGTCAAACTCTGCTGCTTCCGCAAAGCGTGATGCTTGATGGGGAAAACCGCGAATCCCGGTTGTGATAGCCGCAACGACTGCATCGCCAGCAGCAACTAGCTTGCAGTTACCGAGATTGCTAGTCGATCTTCACGAAGTGCGACATGTGTCATTTCATCAAATTGACATCGACGCGAATGGGAAGCAGATTTCGGAGGAACAGGTTTATGTTAGCAAGCTGGAGGTGGCTCAGGCGAAAGCATCTTGCCGTTGCGGTCGCGCTGGCGGCTAGTTTGACTGTTCCGATCGGATCGACGATGTTTCCTGCGAACCAGGTTCGGGCTTCCGAATTAACGGAATTGGAAGCCCCTGTTATCGAACCGGCGCCACAAGCACGACGCATGAAGGCGCCCAACGGAATGGCTATGGCCGAAGCGTGGTGGGAACGCCCCATTTCATCGCCGCTGAATCTGGCAGAACAACCCGTTCCAATTACCGTCGAATCGGTCGTGTTAGCGGCACTACAAAATTCTGCGCAGGTGCGAGTCTATCGAGACATTCCTTTGATTCGCGAAACTACAATCATGGAGGCCGACGCAACGTTCGATTGGACGTCCTTCATTGATACGCGTTGGCGAGACATCAGTGAGCCGGTCGGCAGCATTCTGACTACCAATCGCAGCCGATTCAAAGATCACGATATTACGGCCAGCGGCGGGATTCGCCGTCAAAATACATTCGGCGGCGAAGTAGAAATTGCACAGCAGTTTCGTCATCAAGACACAAATTCGCAGTTCTTCATTCCTTCGAATCAAGGTTCTTCGCGGCTGACGCTAAGCTACACGCAACCTTTGCTGCGAGGTGCCGGGCGAACGTACAACACCAGCATCACAGTCCTGGCACAATTAGATGCCAGCATCGGCTGGGACGAATACTCACTTCGCTTGCAGGATCACTTAGTAGACGTCGTCTCGGCTTACTGGGATCTGTATGTTGCTCGAGGCAGCTTGCTGCAAAAACGTCGACTGTTGGAAGGCGCGCAGAAAATTCGTCGGATGCTGGATGATCGCAAGGACTACGATGCTACCCATCCGCAGATCACGCGCGCCGAAGCGTTGGTCCGACGAGTCGAACTGGAAGTCATTCGTGCAGAAAACCAAGTTTGGAACTTGGAGGATGAACTTCGCAAACGCGTGAACGACCCGTCACTGGGCGTGCCGGGAGATACAACTTCGCCCGAACTGGTAACCAACGAAGGGCCCGCTCGCTACGCGTTGCCGGTCAACATGATGGAATCGATTAGCACAGCGATGCAGCATCGTCCGGAGATGAGTCAGTCCATCAAGCGAGTAAAAAAAGCGGGAGTCAGCTTAAACGTAGCCAAGAACGAATTGCTGCCCATTTTGAACGCCGTATTGCAAACTTATGCATCGGGACTGCGCGGAGAAAGCGACATTCCGGGCGCGTGGACAGATCAGTTCAGCGTACGCGAACCGAGTTATTCGATTGGCTTACAGTACGAACAACCGATCGGCAACCGACAGGCAAAGGCGCGTTATCAACGTCGTTGCATCGAATTGCGTCAGTCACAAAGTGACCTGGAAACCACCATCGCATTACTGCAAGCCGATGTCGCTCGTGCCGTTCGAGAAGTGGATGTTGCTTTTCGCGGAGTACACGCGGGGCACAAAGCCATGTCCAGTGCCAGAGATCAGGTCAACTCATTGTTCCAGCAATGGCAGACGGGTGGCGGAGACGGCAATGTAAAATCACTGTTGCTGGACAATTTGCTGGACGCTCAAGAACGTCTGACATTCGCCGAATTCGAATATTTGTCCGCACAAGCTCGCTATAGCCTAGCGCTGATCGAATACAAGCGAGCCCTGGGGTTGCTGTTGGAAAATCAGACGACTTCTGATTTCGCCGGCGACTTGACCGAAGTGATCCATTCGCCATCACCACAGATCGACTATAGACCAACGCCGCTCGACGTCACTCCGGTTCCGACGGACGTTTCACCACCATCTCCGCAGATTCAGCAACTCCCTCCGCCGCCGACACCGGTCGATGTTTCCGGCAACTATTCTGAAACTTCGCGAGGATCCGCTTTCCAGCGCAACCATTCTTGGAAGCGTAAGTAAATGAATTTACCCGTCGATAGGTGACTGGCGTCCAATCGCACTCGGACCAATTCGCCCGCCAATAATTTGGACGTGGATTCGGCGGACAGTTTCACTCGAGCTGTGCAACGAGGCTTCAGCAAAGCCACGTGACCGTCTTTGCCCGATTCCACTGTCAATGGTCCTCCGTTCGGAGCTGCCAGAGCTTCGTGTGGCACGGACGTTTGCGCCTTGGGGTCCACCGTGGCAACCGTAGCGCCATCAATGACGTCAAAACGCCCCTTCGCGCGAATGTAGTTCACTTCTTGGCCAACACTGGATCGTAAACACAATTCGTCTCGCTGCGGAGCAGAAAGAATCACTTGCTTGGACGATTCGTCTCCAATCGACAGCAATGCTTCTTTGGAAACGAACCGACCGATCAGCGAATCCAAGTTTCTACCAATGACTACGCCAGACACCGGAGCTTGCACTTTCAGCGCCGAGACTCGTTGCTGTAAGTCAAAAATCTGTTTGTCCAGCACCGCCAATTTTTTTGACTTTGGGTAGGCCGGACCTTCTTGCGTTTCTACTGCGACTCGTTCCGCTTGCTTCTGAGCCAATTCTAGATCCAGATCCTTGTTTTCTAAAACCAGCAACGTGTCACCCACCTCAACGATGTCTCCTGGCTTGACCAAGACTTTGCGAACGAATCCGCCCTTATCTGGAGCCCAGACAACTTGAATTGGTGAATAATCCACCACTCCCGGTACCGAAACACCTCCGGGCCACGGCATGGCACTAACGGCACCCGCGCTGGCCAGCACGCCCGCCATGATTGCAGCAAAACGCAGACGATTGGGCTGCTCTTGTGGCGAACCCTTGATCAAATACAACAGGAACGTCACGCCGGGTCGAAAGAACCACGCCACGCCTGTGACCACGGCCAACACCACTCCGGCGCCTTGAAACATCGTGGCAGCCACAGTCAAGATGCCGAAGTAGAAGAAGATTCGCCAAATCAACGAAGCGAAACTGTACACCTGAATCAAACGAGGATGCGGTTCGCGATCCAACGAAAACTGGCTGGGCACACCCAACAAATAGTGCCTTACCACGTGGCGAAGAAACTGCTGGCCCTTGGTGTATAGATTTTGGATTTCCAACAGGTCGGTCACGATATAGTAGCCATCAAACCGCATCAGAAAGTTACCATTGAACAGCAACGTGGAAAGACTGGCGCTAATGACAATATTGTGGCACAGTTGATTGACAAAGCCGGGTTCCGTGCTGGCCCACACAACAGCCGCGATGGCCGCGATAAAGAATTCGCAATACATACCGCCGGCGGAAGTGTAAATGCGCTGCCATTTCGATCGAAATCGCCAGGACGATGTCACGTCCACAAACGCGACGGGCGAAAACATGATAAACATGACGCCGCAACGCGGAACGTCGCCGCCATACTTCTTGCAGATCAAACCGTGATACAGTTCGTGGACAATCTTCAAGCAGAACCAAACCAAGAACAAGTACAACCAATTGTCCGGAGCCAATACGGTGGAAAACGTAGCGGAAAACGGTCTCCAATTGAACAAGATGGCGCCCAAGCCAAAGCTGCATACAACCAGCCAAATCAAGAACGCCGCACGCGTGAGCGTGAACGACAGGTACGGCAGCAGCGTCGATATCAGCCGGTCTGGATTGAAAAGCGGAATTCGCACAAACAGCGGATTGCTGAGCCATGATTTCGCCGCGGGCTTAGCGGCAGAAACCTCCGTTTGGTCAATTGGACCGCCAGTAACAGTTGCCAATTGCGACGAGAGCAGCCATTTGGCCAAGGATACCAAATCGGACGCGCCTAAGGTTGGTTCGCACGTGGCCGCATACAAGGCCGTTGCTTCACGCAAGGTTAAGCGGCCGTTCAACAGCGAAGCGAACTTCCATTCACTGACGCCAATTCGATAAAACTTGCCGGCCAGCGGATCTTCCAAAAGGTAGAAGCTCTTTCCGCCCGACTTTTGCAACGAACCGCGCAGATCTCGACGAAGTTGTACCTTCATCAGCATTGGATCTGACGCTACGTTGGTTGGATTTCCAGGGCCGTCCATTTCAGGCTACCATCCTATGCGATACAAGAGTTGCGAAGCGGCTTTACGAAACAGCGTCCAAGCCAGTGGTCGCCGCGGACCGTCAATTTTGGCTTTGCCAGCCAAGCCAGGCCGCAAATCACTAGCAGTGTCGTCCAACACGACTTCGCCAACAAAAACGTTTTCGTCGCGTTGCTTTTCACTTCGATCATGAATGCGATGCAGTTTGCCACGAATCGTGGTGCCAGGCAGCGAAGGAACCTTGATGTAAACGTCTCGGCCAACCTGAGCGTAATGCACGTCTTCGTCATCAATCGCCACTTCCACTCGCATTCCGTCGGCACTGCCAACTTCCAAAAGCGGTTTACCCAATTCGATCATACTGCCTTGTAGATGCCGAATGTCGTCACTCATGATCACGCCATCGATAGAACTGCGTAACGTGGCATCGTAAATTTTCTTTTCGTATAGTTCTACTTCGAAATTGGCAACATCCCACTCCGCTCGCCCCGCTGTGCGTTCTCCAGGTAAGTTGGAACCGGCTTTCGCTTGCGCGGTCAATCGTCGCTGCAGTGCCGACGCCAATTTGTTCTCCAATTCAGACGTGTCCATCGTCGCCAGATCTTGACCTATGGTCACGTGTTGGCCCGGCTCCACCAAGATTTCCATTAACGGGCTTCTCAGCGGCGCGGCGATGATTCGTCGCACCATTGGTTCGACCGTGCAATCACAGCTGATTCGAGCTGGTACAGGGACCAACAAGATAGCGGCGATGGCAGCCGCAATACCCAATACCACTCGCCGCTGGCGTACATTCGCTTGGCAGAATTTTTGCCAATTCCGCCGCAGCGGACTCGGTCGAGACGCTTGAAAGAGGTCAATTTGCGTGCCTGCTTGTGCGGCGTACTCTTGAAACTTGGCAGCGTAATCGGATGAAAACGGCGCTTCGTTGGCTACGATACAAACACCGACGAGATGATGTTTTGCGTTGCGAAGCGGCTGAGCGTCTAGGAAGTGTGTCCGCAAGGCAACTTGCAATCTTTGGAACGCTTCCGGGTCGCATAATTCGCGGAATTCGTCTTCCGATTCGTTTTCGATGCGAAACAGATATTCGTCCATCAGTGATTCGCACATGCGCACAAATTCGGCTTGTGTGTCGAAGTTCGTCGCGCTGGAAACACCTCGTAGCACGCAGTGATTTCTGTTATTCCGCAAGCCAATGAAGACGTTGTCGACATGCATTGAATTGCGTAGTCCGTTGCTAATGCGACGACAATATTCATTTAGATTGTCGGCGGCGGCGGCATGGACTAGTAGCGTGTTCCATTCCGAAAGCGTTTGTAGACTCGCTTCCACATCCAGCGAATTCAGCTTGCCTCGCCAATGGCCCATTGACGCGGCCAGCAATTGTACGTTTTGAATGACCACAGGAAGCAGCTTGCCCGTTTCGGGCCCATGATCCAGGACCATCACCAAGCATTCCGTAGGCTTACGATGTCGCAAGACCGGCGCCGCCACCACCACTGCGTCCGATTCGGAATCGAGCTTGGCAATTTGGACGGTGGATTCGGAAGCAGCATACAAAGCCAGTCGATACAGTTGATCCAAATGCGGCGCTGCTACGGACTGAGGTCGGCAAGTGAGCGGTTCTGCGGAAAGTTCCCCAGTTGAATCTTCCGGAAAGTAAACAACAAGATTCGCGTGACATAACGGCTGAACCAGATCCGCAAGGCCCGCTACGGCCATCGTTTCGGAGCCGCTATTAACAACCGCATTGTGAAGAAATCGACCTAACTGGCGGAGGTCGATTTCATTGCCAATTTTGCTGTGTGATGGCGAACGCTTCGTTTCGACGGAGGCCATGGTATGCTCTTTCCGAGAATGCAACGAGGCCGCTCGTGCGACCTCGACAAAGATGTCTCTTGGCAGATCCAGTCGCTATTCGCAAACCGGACTATTTGTCTTTTTGGGAGCGAACGGCCCGAGACTTCGAGGTGAATCGAGTCTCCGAACCACTTGACAATTCGATCGAACAATTTACGCCCGGCAAAAGCTTGCCTTCGCGGTTATCGATCATGACTTCCACACAAAATGTCTGACTGGGACGATCGACTTCGTCCGCAATGCGAATGACTTCGCCCTGCACTTCCGTCCCCGTATCTAAACTTACAGTCAGTTGTTGGCCGGGTTGAATTTGCGAAACATAGATAACCGGGACATCAAATTCTGCGCGAAGACGATTCAACTGTGCCAAACGCACAACAACTGGTTCGTTCATCCGAGTGCATTCGCCTTCACGGTAATTGACTTCCATGATTACTCCGTCACTGGGCGCTACGATAATTCGTTTGGCCAACTTGGCGTCTACTTCCTGTAGTTGCGATTTGGCAATCGCGAATTCCGCGTTTGCAGAATCCCAGCGAGCTTCCGCCGACTTGTACTCCGCTTCTTTATCATCCAGCTCCAGTTGCGTCACGCTGCCATTTTGTCGAATCTGCTTCACTTTCAAATAGTGGCTCTTCGCATTTTGAAGCTGGATCATGGCCGACCTTACTGGTGCATCGTTTTCACTATTGATCCGTACGGTTTCTCGATGAGCCTGAAGATCAGCCGAATCCAAACTGGCCAACACCGCCCCCGTAGTCACTTGATCGCCAACTTCGACTAAGACCCGGTCGAACCGTCCCTGTTCGTGCGTACCCAGTTCCCATTCGCAAAAAGGCATGAGACATCCAGGGACGCGTTCAGCACTTGTCGGCGAACCAAACGCCATTCCGAAAATTACGAGCAGCGCCAAAGCTTGCGTTCGTCTTATCATTTATCTGCTCCCACAAAATCAATAACTAAATATGGTGCTCTTGTGGAAAGTCTAGCTCAGTCCTTACGAAACTACGAAAATCAAGCCACGAAGCCATTTGGCGTGAAAAAGCACCGTGAAACATTGTGTGGTCCGCTACAAAACAAGACCACTTTGTCGCCAAGAATCAGATGCCCCGTTACGAATACGGACTGCAGCGATAGTGCGAAATATGACGCTCAGGACCAGGTGTGGTTGTCACCTTGCTTTCTCGCTAACTCGCCAGACCGCCCAATGGCGCTCTATCCTTCACTCGATGTACGTGACAACCAAACAAATCAGCAGCAGGGTTTGAGGATCTGAATAATGTCCCTTGCCAGCAGTCTACCTAATCTGAATTCGGAATTGCCGATGCAATTGCCACCGATGATGCAGAACGCCCCTGTGTCGGGGAAGGCTGATGGTACGTTGACAACGGTCACCTCCAACAGCAAGATCTTGGTCGTAGATGACGAACCGGTCAACATCAAGGTAGTTCGGAAATATCTGCAGCAATGGGGCTATCAGCGATTTGTCACTACTTCCGATGCCACTCAGGCGTTCGAGCTGATCATGCACGAACAGCCGGACCTGATCCTATTGGACGTTGTGATGCCGGGGATCAATGGTTTGGACATTTTGGCAAAGATGCGATCACACCCGCTGACAAAATACTTGCCGGTGCTGATCCTAACCGCTGCCACTGATCCAGAAACCAAATTTCGCGCCTTGGAATTAGGTGCCACGGACTTTCTATCCAAACCGGTCGACCCGGGTGATCTAGCACCACGAGTTCGCAATGCCTTGATGGTAAAATCACACCAGGACCACTTGAAGCACTACGCCGACGAGTTGGCTCGACAAGTGCGTATGCGAACCGCCGAGCTGGCTGCTTCGCGACAAGATGTCATTCTGTGTTTGGCTCGAGCAGGCGAATACCGCGATCACGAAACCGGAAATCACGTCCTTCGCGTCGGCTTGTTTGTTGGCGAAATTGCTCGTGAATTAGGCATGGACGAAGATACCGTCGAGAACATGGAACAAGCCGCGCTATTGCATGACGTCGGCAAGATTGGTGTTTCCGATCTGATCCTCTTAAAACCTGGTAAGCTGACCGAAGACGAATTCAATCAAATGAAACGACATTGTGAATTTGGTCGCAATATCATTCAGCCCAATCCGGATCTGCGTTGGCGAGCCCTTGGAACCTACTCAAAACTTTCCGGCCAAGATATTCCAATCGGCAGTTCCCCAATCATGGCCATGGCCGCTAGGATTGCGTTCACGCACCACGAACGCTGGGATGGAACTGGCTACCCGCGTGGGCTTCAGGGCGAAGAAATTCCCATCGAAGGACGAATCACCGCCGTGGCCGATGTCTACGACGCGCTCAGTAGCGTACGCCCTTACAAACGTGCATTCCCGCCGGACGAATGCTTTCGCATCATGCAGGAAGCCAGTGGCAAACACTTTGACCCTCAAATCTTTGATGCGTTTTCAGCGTGCCTTGATCGCATTCGGATCATTCAGCGAGATTTTGCCGACACGCCGACTACTTCGACCCCGGCTCCGGCCGGTTCGCCTCATTAACGTCACTGTGCGTCGTCCATAAGTCTATTTCGCGAGTTCCGACCTTGAAAAAGATGCGAACGTCAATCTTGCGTCCTTCTCCCGACGATTCGATCTTCTCGCACAGCTCCAATGTCTTTTCGATCTGGTCATCCATCGATTGAGCCAGCCGAATCTGAGCTTCCACCTCTGTTTCCAAAACTTTTCGACGAGGATTCGGAATATCTCGCAGCTTGTTCTTGTTTTTGCGCAGCAAATCAGCTTGATTACGCAAAGCGACTCGCTGTAGATTGGCCGCTTGGATACTCTCCACATTCAACGCAATGGCGCTGCCACCGTCCGGTTGCAGTAAGAATCCATTCACGGTGATGCGGTCTTTTTTCTGGTCCAACTGCACTTCAAATTCAATCTGCGGCACGTTCTTAACCAATACCTGGACGCTTGCCGGTTTGTCAATCGACGCGGTTTCACCTGCTTTCATTCCGGCAAACGCTTGATCCCCAACCGTTACTGCTATGAAGGTGGACTCAACGCTTGGTGGCCATTCGATGGCAACCTTAGGCACAACGCAGGGCGTTAAACACGAAACCAAGATCGGCCTGTCATCCATCACAACAGACCGAAGCGCAATTTCCGCCGAAAAGGATTCATAACTAAGCTGCAAAAGGCAATTGCGAAGGTGATTGCACAAATTGCTTCGAGCGTCCTGCGGCGTCCAGGAAAAAAGCAGCCGATTCTCTACGATGCGTAGCTTGGCAATGGACTGAAGATTGTCCTGCATCTTCATTGCCAAAACCCATTCTGGCAAACCGCCTGGCGAGTCTGTGGCAGCGGTAACTTGAAACGTCACGTTGCCACGATGCGCCGTTTCAGTTCCCAGTAGCTTGATCGTCAATGTATTCCAATCGATCGGTAGGCCACTAGTTGTCGCGAAATTGGCCAATGCCACTTCGTTGTCCGTCACGCTTTGAGGAAGATCAAAAATTGCGGGCCATGACGCAAACGGATTCTGTAAAACCACCGAGGGATTGTCCTCTTCGCGAACCGGGGCTGCAATCGACCGATTTTCCGCAGTTTGCTTGTTCGTGGCAGAGGCAGTGTTGGGCATTGCGTCGGCTGCTGAACTGGGAGGTTTCGATTCCGTAGCCGTTTCCGCTTTCTCGTCGAAATCTGCGGCCGATTCGTCTTCTCCGGGCTTTTGCAACGCTGCGCCAAGGCCGGACGAAACGATTGCGTCCGGTTCGCTTTTCTCATTCGAATTCGCGTCTTTCGCGACAAGTCTTGGATCGCTCGCCTCATCGACTGCGGTTTTGGAATCTTTGCCGTTGGCGGAATCCTTCTTCCACCATTCGTCACCCGGCGTTTCGGTCGCTTCGACGTGAGCCGCCTGTTGGTTCGAACGCAACTGCAGACCGATCGCAGTAATCCCCAATCCGCATACAATGGCGATCAATGCGATTCCGGCCAACAGAATTGAATAGGGCGCGCGATAATCGGCAACGTCAGCTTGGTCGTCGTCTTCGTGTGTCGGGCGGGTGGCTTGAAATCGCTTTATGGTGGCCAAAACCTCGCCGTACGACAGTCGCTCGACTCGATCCAATGGTTCTAGCGCCCGACGTATTGGCTCCATGCCCAAGGCTTGGGATCTTTCGCCAAACACTCGTACGATGGCTCGCAAGTCGTCGCTCGCAAATTCAGGCGTGCATTCACGAATCTTGCGGAAGTCATCCACGCCCATCTTGAGCGTCTGGGACGCGTCAATCCAAAACTGATTCGCTTTTATGCCTGCACAGCTCAACCCGCAATCATGTAACCCGCGAATCGCTTCGACTGCTTGTCGAAACTGTTGGACAAATACGCCTAGGTCCTGGTCGGAATGCTTGGCCCAAAATGGTTCGAACGGTAGTCCATTAACCGTCTCCGTTACCAAGAACTGCAATTCGCCGTCCGCATCCAAATCAAATACGTGAATCAGGCCCGGATGATCGCTGTCCGCGTATGCTCGCGCTAAATCCAGGATCTCGTCGCCAATCAAGCGGATTTCGACCTGCCGCTCCATTCCTGGGTGAACCGCCAAATACGTCGGAACCGCTCGCCCCTCCACTTGGTTCAATAAAACATACTTGCCAAGTGTTAGTTTCCGCCGGCCGCTGGCCAAACGCTGCAGTTGCCACTGAGTCAGAATCTGATTCGAAAGAAGAAGCCGAGCGAACGTGTTGGCGTCCCTTGCTTGCCTGGCGAGATCCTTGGCCTGGACCAGCTGTGATGGTTCGAACGCACCACATTGCTCCATGGCGCTAAGGATCTTTAACCTACTGTCTGGTTGATTCATTTTGTAGGCTCGAAGTTGCCCAGTTTGGGGAAACAATGACAAAAAATTCCGATTCGCTGAATATACCGGTTATTGACGATTGAAGTAGCGAGATTAGGATAAGACGAAAGTGCACCTCTGGGTTTTTCAAAAGGATGTTATCGGTGACCGGATTCAAAAATCTGTCAATTGTACTGATTGTGTTTTTTGCATTATCGCCGCTCGCGTCGCGCGCCGCCGTGACGTTTGGCGTTGGCAACAATGGTCCGGCATTGGTCGATTTCAACTCGCCTGGGATGGTCAATCCCCAGTATAACGTCAACGGAACAACCGTCTCGTTTGGTGCTCTATTTGCCGGACAAACCATGGGAGCGATGCCCAATGAGGTCGTGGTGACGAATCCCGTTGGCCCACTCAGCCTTAGTGGTACCGGGCCAGACGTTGCCACTCAATTTGATCTGTCAGCAGCCGGATTGGTCTTGGGAGGCTTTTCTCAAGGGCAATTCTACACGACTCCAATTGCCGTTCTGTTTTCCAATCCCGTGAACAGCGTTTCGTTTGACTTAGGTCACCTCGATCATGCTGGCACCACCCTGGTTGCCGCGTATGATGCCAACGGACAGTCGTTAGGCGTGTTTGGAAATCCCAGCCAAGGCTGGCAATCACTAAATCTTACCGAATCGACAAACTCAAACACGATCTCGGGAATTTCTATTTTTGTACCGGAAGGCGGGATGGACTGGGAAGGATTTTCCGTTGACAACCTCAGTTTTGCCTTTGCGGACGGTGACGAAGTGATTCCGGAGCCTGGCACTTTGGCCATTTGGACGATCATTGGCTTGGTAGGTTGCGTTTCATTCAGCGCCCGCAAGCTCGGCCTAGTTCGACGCTAGAACTCGCGAAGATTGCGATAGGGCGTGGTTGCTTGTTGATGTTCACTCCTTT
>JAGQOZ010000131.1:11158-12358 GCA_020426955.1 Planctomycetales bacterium | reverse complement strand
CAACACCGTTTCGGGCGTCAACCGGTTGGCTCGCAACATAATCCAGCCTCGTCCCGGCGACGCCTTTTTTCCGCCGTGATAATGATGACTATCGTCCGTGGCCAGTGCGAACAGCGGCCGAGCACGAAACTGGCTCAGCCGCAGCGTGCTGGTAATGTCCCACAGGGTTTCCAAACTATGACGCCTCGGGCTACCCAGATCGCCGTCCCCTTCCACACCGTTGAAGACTTCAAAAAATTCGTCTTCTACCAGTGCAGCCAACTCTTCCGCAGAAATTCCTTTGTCACCCAGATTCGGATGATTCAGATGCGGGATGATCAAACGCCCCAGTGCTTTCGCTTGCGCGTCGACCGCTCGCAAATTGTTCCGAATCATTTCGCGAACCGTTTCACCACCTTGCGGCTCAATCACTTCGCCAATATTGGTCGCGTTGATGTGTGCCCCTTTGTCGGTAATTTCTTCCGAAGGAATCATCAGAAATTCGCCCGCCACTTCCACCAGCGAACGGACTTCACTAAGTGGTTTGAGCCGAACTTCCATTACGCCGTCTTGGCTGGTTCGCGTTTCAACCCAGTCTGGTCCGAAGCGAGCGACATATTTGCGCAAAGCGTTTTTTCCGTTGCGGTTTTCAATGTCGGTCAGCTTCATCCAGCGAGTTCCCTGACTGAGCACATTATGGTCTGACAAGGCCAGAAATTGATAACCATGTTGGCGATACCAGTCGGCAATCATTTCCGGAAAATCATTGCCGTCACTCCACAAAGAATGCGTGTGAAGATTTCCCTTCAGCCAACGAACATGGTGGGCCGCATCGCCCACAAGCTGTCGCAAGATGGACTCCATGGCGTTTGCCTGCCGCCAAAATCCCAAGTCGGTAGGATGCGAACTATCCACCGTCCCTTCACTGTCAAATCCCAACAGCCAGTCGCCCGGCAAGTAATACACATGACGCACGCCATCTTTTTGAAGCGAATCAAACGCAGCTCGCAGTGCATGACGACTTTGCTGATTGCGTTGACGTTTTGATTCGATCAGATACGAATCGCTGTAACTGCGATCTTCCACCAACAGAATCGGCGTGTCGGGATGCTGTTTTCTTAGTGTGCGCACAAGCGGTTCGGTTCGTTCCGTCACTTCGTCATGCGTCAGGTTCGGCAAGCAATCAATCACAAACACCGCCGCGTCAATTTCTGCCAACAG
>JAGQOZ010000131.1:0-11058 GCA_020426955.1 Planctomycetales bacterium | reverse complement strand
CGTTCCGTCACTTCGTCATGCGTCAGGTTCGGCAAGCAATCAATCACAAACACCGCCGCGTCAATTTCTGCCAACAGGCCAGCGACTTCTGGCTCCATTTTGCCGTTTCCAGAAAAGCCTAGATTGATGACGGGACGGTTGAGACGTCTTCCCAGAATTGCGGTGTGGACCATGCCTGGCCGAGACGCACAGCCGCCTTGCGTGATGGACGTGCCCCAAAACACAATCGGCTTGCGTTCCGCGATAAACTTTTTTTGCCACAGCGTGGCGTCCGGCGGCAAACCAATCTGCAACGACTTCACTCCGTTGTACAGCGGCAGATACAGCAGAAATTCGTGACGCCCTGCGGGCAATGAACTCACCAAACGAGCTTCATTCGTCTGCGCGGTCGGTCGGCCATTCGCCAACCACTGCCAGCCCGATTCGGTGCGAACATACAAATCAACTCCGCTGACACCAGTCGCCGGCATATGCGGCATGTCTAGATTAGACGAAGTCAATTCCCAGCGAACATGGATGGACGAAGCGTCCGTTTCCCAACGCAAACACAAGCCAGCGGAATTCTTGCTCAGCGACCACACCGGCGGACGCACCAGATCTTTTGCTCGTTCAGGTAAACGATCAAATGGCGATTCCGTATCCGTCCAGGCTTGCCCTTCCCGTTGCATTTGTGCGGCGTCATACCACGCCAATTTGGCATCCGTGTCCACCGTTCGCTCGGTCAACACCGTCGCATCGGCAAAGTACGGAGCGGCTGGCGACACCACCGGCGCATAGGGCTGATTCACCTGCGCGGTAGCACAGCGAACCAACATCCACAAACACAACAAGCCCATCAAGACGTGATGACGATACGACATACCGTTCCTTTCCAACGCAAATTCGAACAGACGAATCGCCTAGTTTCGGAAATGTTGCGCCGCATTGCAAACGGTTGCGGAGAATGAATTGGCTCAATCAATTTGGTTCGAACAAAAAGACTACGAATCCGGTTCCGCGTTCGCATCGGTCGTTGCTGGCGTTGCAGGCCGTAAAGCTTGGCGAATCCGCGCCAAACGCTCTTGCAGTTCCGCTTCAAATCCTCGATCCACAGGCCGGTAGTATTCCTTTTCCACTCCTAGATAGTCCTGCGCGGCCACGCCGTTTTCTGAATCATGCGAATAGGTATAACCTTCGCCGTGCCCCAAGCGTTTGGCGCCGTCATAGTGTTTGTCTCGCAAATGCATCGGCACCGGTAACACGCGTCCTTCCCGAATGTCACGCCTCGCTTCATTGATGGCCACCGTGGCTGCGTTGGACTTCGGAGCACACGCCAAGTAGGCCACGGCTTGAGACAGAGTTAATTGACATTCGGGCAAACCGACAAATTCGCAGGCTTGCATGGCCGCCACCGCCAAAGACAAGGCTGCCGGATCGGCATTGCCAACATCTTCGCTGGCTAGAATCACCAAGCGTCGGCACAGGAAGCGAATGTCTTCACCACCTTCCAGCATGCGAGCCAACCAATAGATGGACGCGTCCACGTCACTGCCTCGAATGCTTTTGATCAACGCGCTGGCACAGTCATAATGCGAATCCCCCGTGGGATCATATTCAATGGATTTGCGCTGAATGGAATCTGCCACCAGTTGACGAGTGATCCGAATGGGCTTGGTTTCGCACGAAAGGACAGCGATTTCCAGCGTACTGAGTGCTCGGCGAGCATCCCCGTCGGTGACTTCGGCCAAGAATTGCAACGCGTCATCATCCGCCGTGGCTTTCCATCGCCCGAGTCCTCGCGCATCATCCGTCAATGCTCGCCGCAGGAGCGTGACGATGTCGTCCGGTTCGATCGACTTGAATTCAAAAATCTGACTGCGGCTGACCAACGCTCCGTTCACCGCAAAGAACGGGTTCGATGTGGTAGCACCCACCAAGATCACCACACCGTCTTCCACATCATGCAACAGCGCGTCTTGCTGAGCCTTGTTGAAGCGGTGGATTTCATCAATGAACAGCAGCGTGCGTTCGCCATTGGCGGCCAAATCATCATGCGCCGCCGTCAAGACTTCTCGAACCTCCTTCACGCCGCTGGTTACGGCGCTGAGTTGTTGGAAACGAGCTTTTGTTTCTTTGGCCAGAAGCCGCGCGAGCGTGGTTTTGCCCGTTCCCGGCGGACCATAGAACAAGATCGAAGTGAGCCGATCGGCCTTCATCAAGCGTCGCAACAGCTTTCCTTCGCCCAAAAAATGTTGCTGCCCCACAAATTCGCTCAGCGACGCCGGTCGCATGCGCGCCGCCAACGGTTTGGCTCGTTCAAAATTCTGCGCTTCCATGTTGTCAAATAGAGAGGTCATTTTTTTACTTTCCATCGCTGCTTCACGGACCTATTCCCAGTGCTTATTGGAACACGTCTGCCCACAGCCCACAATCAGAATTCGCCGTGCTGAATGCCACCATTCTCGTCACATCAAAACAGACGCAGCTGACCATCGGGCGACGCAGGAGGTACAAACTTGCTGCAATCCAGTGGTGGAAGCCGCTTCGCCAGGTTGTGTTTCTTGGCAAAGACGTCAAACAACTGGGCTAGTTGGTTCGCCATCACTCCGGTTCCTCGCATGCGCTGGCCGAATTGGCTTTCGTTCAGTTCGCCCGCGCGGACCGACCGCAATCGCGAAATAACTTTATCTGCCTGCAGGGGCCGGAAGCGTTGTAGCCAATCGATAAAGATCGGTTCCACAGTCAACGGCAGTCGCAGCATAACGTAACCAGCCGCCGTGGCTCCGTGCGCAGCCGCTTGCTCCAAGATGGCGGGGATCTCTTGATCATTCAGACCGGGAATAACGGGCGCTACCATGACAGACACCGGTACGCCGACTTCGGTCAATTCGCGGATGGCTTGTAACCGAGCGGCAGGAGCACTGGTTCTGGGTTCCAACTGTTTGGTCAGGCCTTGATCCAGTGACGTGATGCTAACGGCGGCGTGAACCAGATTGTCTGCGGCGAGGTTGGCAAGGAGGTCCAGATCTCGAGTGATCAAGCGGTTTTTGGTGATAACGGTCAGCGGTTGACTCGCTTCCACGGCAACTTCGATCAGGCTGCGAGTGATTCGAAAATGGCGTTCGGCCGGTTGATAGCAATCCGTGACGCCAGACAAGGCGATGGGTTCGCACTGCCACGATGCTTTGCACAACCACGTTCGAAACAATTTGGCCGCTTGCAGTTTAACCAGGATTTTGGATTCAAAATCCAAGCCGGCGTCCAGACCGAGGTATTCGTGACCGGGCCGAGCGTAACAGTAGCTGCAACCATGCACGCAACCTCGGTACGGATTCATGCTGAAGTTGAACGGCACATCCGGGCTGCTGTTTTGGCTGACAATCGACTTAGAATCGTCGACGTAGTAAGACGTCTGGACTTTCTGCGAACTCTGTTCAGCCGAGTCTTCTTCGGAAAGCTGTTCCCAATCGGATTCTAGATGGATCGATTCGAACCGATTGGCCGGACGAATCTGTGCACCTCGACCAACTTTTGTCGGTTCGCTACTACCGTCCATGACAAGACTCGCGCGAAAGTTATCGAATTCGCTGGTGCGACGTTCGCAACCGGATTAACACCGTTCCAGAAATAAGTGGGTTGGCAATCGCTTGCCGCAGCTAACGTTGGTAATCACGGTCGGCCTGACGCTCAGCTACCATTACCGTCGGCTAGCGCCTTGACGCTCACGTGACATCGAGCCGTGGATTTTAAAACGATCCTAACGATCAAACCACTTTTTGATGGCGTGAATCGTGGTCGCGCGGCCCGCTCGAGCAATCGACGTAGTCAGCGGAATGGCTTTGGGGCAAACGGCCACGCAGTTTTGGGCGTTGCCACAGATCTGGATGCCGCCTTCGGCGGTGAGTGCGTCTAGACGTTCACGTGCTTGCATCTTGCCGGTTGGATTCGAATTGAACAGCACCGCTTGGCTGATAGGCGCGGCACCGATGAAGGCCTTGTTGTGAGCTTGTTCGCAACGCTGTTGGTAGGCTTCGTCCGTCTCGCCTTCTCGACGAGGAATTTCAATCTTGGTGTACTGGGGACAGGCCTCCAAACAGCAGCCGCAGCTCATGCATTCGCTCAGCGGATACGCCTGCTCTTGTTCTTCTCGCGACTGATGCGGGCCGGGTCCCATATCGTAATAGCCATCCACCGAAACCCACGCTTTGACTTTCTTCAGCGCGTTGAACATGCGCCCGCGATCTACAACTAAGTCTCGGAGCACAGGGAACTTGGACATGGGGCGAAGTTCAATGCTTCCGGGTTGGTCGGCCAGCAATTTATCGACCAATGCCGAACATGCTTGACGCACTTTTCCATTGACCACCATGGTGCACGCGCCGCAGACTTCTTCCAGACAGTTACAGTCCCAACTTACCGGCGCCACCGGGCGACCATCCGCTGCCTTCGCTTGTGCAGCGATGTGTTGCAGCACGCTGATCACGTTCATTTCTGGTTCGCGACGAACTCGATGCCGTTCCCAATAGCTGGGCAAACCCGGTCCATCCTGACGCAGGATTCGCACTTCGAAATCGTCCTTTGCGTTCTTGTTGGCGTCAATCATCGTTATCGGTTCCCAAGCGATGGTTTTGTTCTACAAACGAAATGGAAGCAACGGTTCATAATCACGACTAGACGTTGGTGCCGGCCGTTTCCTTTTTGGCCGACCGCTCTTTCCAGACTTTTTCAATTTCTTCTGCGCCGACCAAACCGTACAAACGTGGTCGCGGCGGAATCAAGCTGACGTCGACATCTTCATAAACGATTTCCGGTTGATCGTCCTTCCAGGTGGCCACGGTCGACTTAAGCCATTTCTTGTTGTTTTCTTCGAACTTGTCGCACCACGCTTCCGCTTGACGAAGACGTTCGGCGGGATCTTCCGCGTCGAGTCCTTTTCGTTCGAATTCAGGCTTGTAATGCGCCCCGCGACATTCATCTCGTTGCAACGCGCCTTTCAAAATCGTTTTAGCCAAGGGGAACATATCGACCAACGCCTTGGTGAACACCACGTTTTGATTCGTCCAAGTTCCTGTGTCGGACAACGAACAGCGAGACGCTCGATCACTCAGTTCTTCCACCTTCTGACACGCATCACTCAAGGCTTGATTGTTTCGCACCACAGTCGCCGCCTTGGTCATCAAGTCACCCAATTCCTGATGAATCAGATACGGGTTCTCTCCGCCACCCTTGCGATTGAGCAACTGGTTGTGCTGATCTTGATGTTGTTTTTGCGCCGCTTCAAACAGCGAACTGGGCAATTCAGCCGCTGCCGTCTTTTGGCCCGACAGCAGATTTTGAATTCCCGGAGCGACAAACAGTCCGGAAAAAATACAGCTGAGCAGCGAATTGGCGCCCAGACGATTGGCACCGTGATAGTGATAGTCACATTCGCCAATGGCGTACAAACCTGGAATGTTGGTGACTTGGTTTTTCGGCGAACCCGCTTTCAAACCGCCCGTGGTATTGCACTTTTCGTAGTCAGCCCAAAGTCCACCCATCGAATAGTGCACTGCTGGGAAGATTTTCATGGGAACTTCTCGAGGATCAACGCCTTGGAACTTTTCGTAGATTTCCAAGATACCGCCCAGTTTGCGAGTCAATTCGTGGCGATCAATGTGCGTCAGATCCAGGTAAACACACTGTCGTCCCGATTCGACACTCAGGCCACCGTTGACACAGACGTCAAAGATTTCTCGCGTCGCGATGTCTCGAGGCACCAAGTTTCCGTACGTAGGATACCGTTCTTCCAAAAAGTAATATCGTTCCTCTTCCGAGATGTCTCGCGGAGCACGCGGATCTTGGGGCGTACGAGGCACCCAGACTCGACCCCCTTCGCCTCGAGCTGATTCGCTCATCAATCGCAACTTATCGGCACCCGGAATCGCCGTGGGATGCACTTGAATGAATTCGCCATTGCCGTATTTCACGCCAGCTCGGAAACAGCGACTGGCAGCGCTACCAGTACAAGCCATGGACATGGTGGATCGACCGTAGACCAAGCCACAACCTCCCGATGCAATGATCAACGCGTCTGCGGGGAACGAACGAATTTCCATCGACACCAAGTCTTGGCCGACACAGCCTTTGCAGACGCCGCTTTCGTCCAGAATGGGACCTAGGAAATCCCAATATTCGAATTTGCGAATCAGTCCTTCGGTTTCCCAACGACGCACCTGTTCGTCCAAGGCATACAACAGCTGCTGGCCGGTGGTGGCACCGGCAAAGGCGGTTCGTTTGTAAAGCGTGCCGCCAAAACGACGTCGATCCAGAAAGCCTTCCATGGTCCGATTGAACGTGACGCCCAAGCGATCCATCAGGTCGATTACTTTAGGAGCCCAGTCGGCCATTTCTTTGACCGGCGGTTGGTGTTGGAGGAAATCACCACCGTAGACTGTGTCATCAAAGTGCTTCCATTCGCTGTCGCCCAGCTGCCGAGTTTGATCGTTACAGCTATTGATGCCACCTTGGGCGCAAACACTGTGAGAACGCTTGACGGGCGTGAGGCTCATGATGTCGACCGGAATTCCCAGTTCGGCCAGCTTCATTGCGGCTCCCAAACCTGCCAGTCCACCACCAATGATCATTACTCGTTGATTTGCCATCGATCTAATCCAATTTCGTTTCCGTTAAAGGAAAGACTTGCTTGATTCGTGCGTTATCCAGTGCGTCCGTCGGTTACTGAGCCAAAGCGACTTCTTCCTCCGAATCCGCTTCGTCATGGGCTTCTTCGGCACCCAAGAATTTTGCCTTATCTTCTTCAGACGCTGCTTTGTGTTCTGCTTGCTCTTCCGAGATTTCTCCGGATTCGATCTTCGCTTCCAGCGCCGCTTCTTCCACGGCAATTGCCTTTTCGATGTCGATTCGTTTTACGCCCACCATGGCGGTAATACTGACGATAGAAAGCCCGATTCCAAATGCCAAGGCAACCCAAGCGGCACGAGTCTGGGCTTGCGGAGATGTCCACACGCCCCAAGTAATTCCCATGGTCCAAATGCCGTTTGCCAAATGAAAAATACAGGAACCGACACCGATGACGTACATCACTGGCACGACGAATCCTTGCATGGCATACGCCAAGGACGAAGCGGCATTGTAGGGCCGAAAGTTGGCACCGTTCACGTTTTCCGCCATCGCTAACCACGAATCAAAGTGAAACCAGCCGTGTAAGTGGAAGACGTGCCAGACGATAAACAAAAAGGCAATCATCCCGGTCACTCGCTGAGCGGTATAACGAGCATTCCGGGCGTACGGATAGGCAGAATTGTTGGTCAGGCCACCCTGAATGATCACCACGCCCACAATGGCATGAAACAAGATGGGCAGGAAGATGAATCCCCATTCGACCACAGGCAAGATAGCGCCCAAACTGTGAATGGTGTAGACATTTTTCTGGAACGCTGCCGCCGAATCCATGATCGATGCGTTGGTGATCAAGTGGACGCACATGTAAGCGCCCACGGGAATCAGTCCACTTAACGAATGTAGGCGACGAATCAAGAATTCGTGACGACTAAGAAATGACGAATCGGCTGAAGACACTTCCGTACCTCGTTTGGATTGTGACACCCAACTAACCGAGAAAAAACGAGCTGGCAAACGCAATTCGCCCAAAAAAAGTCATTTCTTGAGGACTGCGATCAGGCGCACATACACCCGAATAGAAGACGTCACGCTGGAAAAAGCGATCGGCTTCGGGTGACTAGGATAAATCGCTGGTACGTTGCGTGGCAAGCCGTCTATGCTACGGTTGACCGACTTTCACGAATCGATTTGGATACAACGCCAGATTTCCGCCGACACGAGCGATTTAGCACGGTCGATTCGGCACATTTGTCACAACACTGGTTTGTCGGTAGACCGGTTCGCAAAGTTTCGAACCGGTCCCTTACCAAGCCCAAGTTCTGAATCTGCGCATTCGCGTTTTCCGGTGGGATTTCCTAGCCCGTAGCCCGAGTTTTGAATCTGCGCATTTGCCGTTTTCCGGTGGAATTTCCTAGCCCGAAGCGTGAGCGAGGGACTTCAGGAGCGACCAGCTTCCCCTCACTTACGTTTCGGGCTATGAAAGCGCAACTTCAAAAAGCGTCAGCGAGGGGACTTCAGAAACGTTCAATTTCCCCTCACTTACGTTTCGGGCTATGAAAAAACGCACTACCTAGAATCGCAACTTCAAACGGCACAAGCGGCGTATTGCAGCCGATTTGCGTGAACCGCCGAGCATCCTCAAAAACATATGCTCAGCGATAACACCCAAGACCAAGGACTAAACGGCGTCTTTCAGACGCTTTAGCGGCCGAATCTTGACGACGTTGGATGCCGGTTTCGCTTTGAATATCGTCTCTTCCTTGGTGAAAGGATTGATTCCCTTGCGTTCCGGAGTCGCCGGCTTGCGCTGAACCGTAATCTTCAGCAACCCAGGAAGATTCACGACACCAGGTCCGGAATCGCTGAGGTTTTCACTGATCAACCCCAATAATTCTTCAAAGAATCCGTCCACCTGCTGCTTCGTCAGGCCGGTTCGCGAAGCCATGGCGGACAGAATTTCCGTTTTTGACATTGGTTTCTTGTCTGACATTCTCTTGCTCTCTCACTTCGATCAACAAATGTTGTTGGTTGGTAAGCCACCGCCAATCGAGGCCCACATGGATGTAGACGATCCTGAAATCATCTGTTCCCAAGTAATTTCGCCGTTAATTGACCCGTTTCCACGGAAATCGTGCAAACTTTTCGACCAAAATTAGCCCACCCCACTGGAAACTGATGAGTTTATCGATCATCCGGTCTTTGGGAACATGTCAATTTGGCAGTTGGCCGATTTTCTTTGTCTGGTAATTCGACTAGGGTTTTCTGGTCTTTTTTTGTGCAACGAGCCAAATTTATCGATAAAAAGGTAAGTTTGAGTATTCTGCTGGCGCTGCTAATATGCGACTGGCATTGCACTTGCACAAAGTTGGGTGGGGTGGCCTTACCACTTGATTAGCCGTTTTACTGCTTTGAAATAGGGAATTGAGATCGTGGTGTTCTGTCCATCACTCTTGATCACCGACGACGACCGAGACTTTCGGGAAACGCTGGTCGAAGTATTCGAGCCTCAGGGCTTCAAAACACTGACCGCCACCGACGGCGAAGAGGCCGTACGAGTTGTCCGGACGCAGGAAATACATCTCGTCCTGATCGATATGCACATGCCGCGACTAACGGGCCTGGAAGCGATCGAACAAATCAAGTCACTCAAGGCACGATTACCTTGTATCTTGCTTTCCGGAATGATTGATGAAAAAACGCGTCTTTCCGCCAAGGCCTTCCGTATCTTGACCAAACCCGTCAGCTTTCGCGAAGTGACGGCCACCGTCCAGGACGCGTTACAAGCCACCTACAATTGGCCGCGCGAAGCCTGATTCGTTCCAGGAATTACGATCCCTGCGAGTTTCAAGAGCCGACAAGTTCGATTCGGATTTGGCGAACCGGTTCATCGGCATCACCAAACTTCTGCTCATTCGCTTCACATCAATCAGGTGCGAATTTAGTTGATCCGCAACTTGAAACCGGTATGCTTATGACCGCGTGGAGAACCCAAGGCCAATGTTTCATATGTGCGTTATTGCGCCAAAAATCTTTCAAAGGCAAACCGATATGCGAGTTCGTCACCATCTATCAACGTTGTGCGCGGCAATGGTCGCTGCGTTACTATTGCATTCGACTCTTTACGCGCAGCGACAGCCGGGACCGCAAGTTGTATCGCCGGAGGTACAAGACGGTAAAGCTACCTTTCGCATACTGGCACCTTCCGCCGACAAGGTTGAACTATCGGCCGGTGACATTCCTGGCGCAGGCCGCAACAAAGAAATGGCCAAGTCAGACGATGGTGTGTGGGAAGTTTCGCTAGACATAACGCCTGGATACTATCGATATCGTTTTGAAGTGGACGGCGTTTCCGTTATTGACCCGCGAAATCCAGCGACCAGTGAATCGATAGGCAACGCGTGGAGCCTAGTTGGTGTTCCCGGCGAATCCTGGATGGACACGCAAGACGTACCGCACGGCGCAGTTGCCGAAGTGACTTATCGGTCTGCTTCGCTGGATCGATTTCGTCGAATGCACGTCTACACGCCGCCCGGCTACCAAGATGGCACCGGTGTGTACCCCGTTTTCTATTTGCTGCACGGTGCCGGAGACAGTGATGATTCGTGGAGCACGGTTGGGCGAGCGGGATATATTTTGGACAACTTGATTGCGGCCGGAAAAGCGAAGCCGATGATTGTCGTCATGACCGCAGGCCACGCCGGTCCGTTTCGCTTCGGTGGTCCTCGTCCAACCGTCGACGAATTCTATCAAGACTTCACCAAGGACGTGATGCCGTATGTGGAGAGTCATTATCGAGTGAAAACAGGGCGAGCCAACACGGCTCTTGCCGGTCTGTCGATGGGAGGTGGCCAAACGCTGAACATTGGCATCTCGAACTTAGAGAAATTTGCCTATCTGGGCGTCTATAGTTCAGGCATCTTCGGCATTATTCCTCGACCCAACGCTCCGCCGCGCGAAGGCCCGTCGTTTGAAGAACAACATCAAGCGGTTCTGGATAACGCACAGCTCAAAGATGGATTGAAGCTCTTCTGGTTCGCAACAGGGAAAGACGACTTTCTTGTCGAGACGTCTCGAGCGACTGTGGAGATGCTAAAGAACCACAAGTTTGACGTGGTCTATCAAGAAGGCGAAGGCGGCCACACGTGGGTTGTCTGGCGAGAGTATCTAAATGAATTCGCGCCGCTGCTGTTTCAAGAATAACGCGGCCCCAAATCCATGGGCGACCGAGGCTCCTGCCGAATAATTTTCGGCATCCACATGAGATAATTCGTCTGCCAAGACCGAACAGAGAATAAAACGCATTGGCGCCGAGAACCGCAGAGGACTCTTGCGAATCATTCCTCTGCGCGTCTCGGCGTTTATGTTTGTGCGATGCTACGAATCGCGCCGCCACACCAGCCAACCGATCAGCGGATTCGGTCGGTGCGATCCACAAGCCAATCTGCCTTTCCGCCTGAA